>JAJYLO010000049.1 GCA_021787635.1 bacterium
ACTTGACCTGAACTTGTCGGAATATCATACCGGTTTTCGCGCTTTTAACAAAAAAGTTTTGACCGGTCTCAATTTACCCAAATTTTCCAATGATTTCATTTTCGACCAGCAAATTTTAATCGCAGCTCATACGCAAAATTTTCGGATCGGCGAAGTGTTTACGCCCTGTCTTTATACCAAAGAAAGCTCTTCGATCAATTTCCGGCGCTCGGTGATATATGGTTTAGAAATTATCTATAATTTGTTTTTGTATACCGTTAATAAAAATTGGTTCCGCAATTAAGATGAAAAGATCGTACTGGCTGGTTTTATTTATTTTCGCCATTGCCGCTTTTCTTCGTTTCTGGAAAGTGCCGCAACTATTCTTTTTCGGCATCGATGAGGAATACCAGACGCTTCTGGCCTGGGAGCAGGTGAAACATTTTCACAAAATCTGGATCGGCCTGTCCGCCGCCAATACCGGTTATTATATCGGGCCGGGACTGGTCTATCTTCATGCGCTATTATTAAAATTATCCGGCGGCGATCCGCTTATTTTCGGCTATTTTGCTTCGCTGGTGGGCTTTGCTACTTTGATCATTCTTTACTTCGTCGTCAGGAAACTTTTCGATCAACGGACTGCCCTGATTGCGACGATATTATCCGGTTTTTCCCCGTTTGTCGTCTATTACGACCGGCGTTTCTGGAATTCCACTTTTGTGCCGATAACGGCGATTTTGCTGTTTTACAGTTTGGTCCGCGCCAAAAAAAATCCCCGCTGGTATATTCTTACCGCTTTTCTCATTGCCGCCTCGTTTCATATCCACGCTTCCTTATTCATCTTTATTCCCATTACCCTAATTTCAATCGCTGTTTATTTAATCAAAACAAAACCGAAAAAAATCGACTGGCTGACAATAGGTATTTCAACGATGATCTATTTCGTCATCACTTCGCCATTACTAGTCTACGACCTGGTCCATAATTTCGACAATTTAAAAACACCTTTCCGGATACTCTCACAGATCGGGAAGGGGAGCGGCCATTTTTCCATTCTTCAACATCTGACGATTTTTCCGGCTTGGATGACGATTGCCGGCGGTATAATTCTCATCTGGTTTTTCTTATCGGAGGAAGGTAAAAAACATGCCGTATTAAAAACTGTCATCGGTTTTTACCTGTTTTTATTCCTTTTCTATCCCGGCCCGATGCTCGATTATTATTACCTCGGGTTTTTCCCGTTTTTTGCCATTATGACCGGGATGCTTTTGAAAAAATTAAATAATAAAATATTGTCGATAATGGCGATTTCATACATCACCGTATCATGTTTCATCGTATTACACTGGCCGGAAAACGGGGGGCTGGCCGCCAAAAAAATCTTTATCCAAAAAACCAGCCGGCAGATCGGCAATAATAGTTTTTATCTGGCAACCAACCAGAACTATTTGTATTTCGGCGGTTGGCGGTATCTTTTCAAGATTTACGGCAAAACACCGGCCCAGAGCCAGGCCGATCAGCTCTTTGGCTGGATTTACCCGGAAGAAATCGCAAAGGTTAAACCCAAACTGACAGTAACAGTTTCCGAAAACAACGGCCATTACCAATCGGTCATTACCAAAAATGATTAAATATCTTTTGCCGTTGGCGGCACTTACCGCTATCATCATTCTGCAGTTTCATAACTTTTCCGCCTTTCCCATCGGTCGCGGCTTCGATACTGCCGACCACATCCAATATATTAATTACTTGAAAACAAAACATAAAATACCGTTAGCCAATGAGGGTTGGGAATTGCATCAGGCGCCGTTGTATTATCTGTTGGCGTCTTTGTTTCCAAGCATTGCCGCGGTTCGAACAATGAATTTATTTTTTTGGTTCATTCTTTTAATTACCGCTTATTTCTTTTTTGCCAAACTATTCAAAAATCGGATTCTCGCCCTGTGGGGGACAGCTCTAACCGCATCATTACCGGTGGTATTGTATCTTGGCCCGACCATCTCCAATGAATTTTTTTCCGGGGTGATGATCGGCCTGGTAATAATATTTTATTGCCTGAATGCACCGGCACTGGCCGTCGGATTACTTTTGGGATTGGCACTGCTTTCCAAAACAACCGCTGTCTTAATGCTTGCAGCCATTATCATTGACAAATTGATTCATCGCCAACGGTTTTTGTTGATCGTCAGCATCAGCCTGTTGATTGGCGGTTGGTTCTATGCCCGTAACCTCTATTTTTTCCGTAATCCGTTGGCGACCTCCACCGACTTTGCCCCATTTCGCTATACCCAGTCGGCCGATCCGCGCAATCTCCAATTTTTCCTTAATATCACGCCGTTTTTCACCATGGATTTGTTCCGTGCCCATCATTATTCGTTTTTGCCGGGGACGTATTTTTCCTGGTTTTACGACGGGCATAATGCCATCATCCCGGTCCAGCCATTTTCCAAAGCCGGTGATTTACTGATATTAATGTCACTGCCCCTAACTCTGGCGGCAATCGCCGGCATTATCAGGGAAATTAAAAAACCGGCCGTCAAAAACCGCCTCCTGCTTATTTATCCGGTATTATTGCTGGCGGCATACGTCGCCTATAATTTTAAACTGCCGTATTATTCGACCGTCAAGAGCGCTTTCCTTGTTAGTGCGGTAATTCCCTTCATCTACTTTACTTTACGGGGAATAAAATTCTTTATGAACTTTAAAAACTTTACAAGCTTTACGAACTTATATTTATTTCTCTATGAGCTCTTAATCATTAAAAATTTCTGGATCCTTTCCGGCTGGTACCGATGATTTACGTTATTTTATTGCTGGTAATTGCGGTTATAACGCACCTGGCCTGGTTTACGCCCGGCACGATCCTCACTTTCGGCGATTTCGGCCACTTCGCCAACGAAACGGCAAAACGGCTGACCGATTATCAGGGAACATGGCGCAGTCTTTACCACTTCGGCCAGGTCAATCCGCTGGCTTCCTCCTATCCGATCGACTGGCTGATATCCCGTCTGGTAAACCTCGGTTTTTCAGCCGACGACGCCAATAAAATCGTCATCTTTATTCCCGTGGCCATTATCGGATTTATTGCGCCGTATATTTTATTCCGGAAAATTACCGCCAACAAAATGATCGCATTTGTCGCCGCTCTTTTTTACGGCAGTACCACTTATTTTCTCATTAAAGAAACACAGCATATCATGCTTGGCGCTGGTTATGCCCTCGCGCCACTGGTTTTTTATTGTTTTCTATCGGCATTGGAAGCAAATAATCTGCGCCATTGGCTGATTTTTGATATCGTGTTTAGCATCAGCATCTACTACGAAATAAGGATTACATTTATCACTTTTTTTATTCTAATTGTTTACTTCCTTTTTTTTCATATCTCGTCATTAAAAAAATATCTTCCAAAAATCCTGGCTGCCGCCATTGTCGGAATACTGTTGAATGCTTTTTGGTTGCTGCCGCTTGCTTTTTCTTCATACGGGCAGGGAGTGGCGGCGGTGACCGACCGTTCCACCTGGGGCGATACGTTGTTTAGCATGTCCCAGGCGCTGACCATCCATGAATCCAGTTGGACCGGCGGCTACCCCGACTGGTCGTTTATCCGGGAAGCGATACCGGGTTATCTTTGGCTGATTCCTGTTCTGACGGCATTGCCGTTAATTTTTCTGAATAAATTTAATCCGTCGGAAAAACGAAACATTCTTTTTTTTGCCATAATCGCTCTTGTCGGCATTTTTCTGACCAAACAATCGGCCCATCCGGTAACCGGCGCTTACCGTTGGCTCTATTATCATTTTCCCGGTTTCAATCTGTTTCGCGAGGCGTCCAAATTTTTCGGCCTGACCGCTTTCGGTTATGCCGGATTAATAACATCTACTCTGGTATTGATGAAAAAATGGAAAAACAAATATCTTTTTCCGGTCGCAATCGCCATTGTTTTAGTGATCGCCAGCCTGAACCTGCGGCCGCTTATCAATGGGCAAATCGGTGGTTTATTCACGTCGCAAACAATGCCGGATGACTATAAAATCATCACCGATTATTTCCGGAATGACCGTTCATACTATCGCTTTTTATTTATCCCCTCAATCTCGCGCTGGTTTCCGGCGAGCGGTATCCATCCGGCTGCCGATATTTCCGCCGTCGTTACCTCGGATTGGAAAGATTTTATTCAATTCTCCGATAAGAGCGGCATGCCCAATGCGCAAGACTTAATTCAAATTATGAAAAAACGATATGTCCGACAACTATTAGCGGCAGCGGCGATCCGATATGTCGTTGTCCCGGAAAGAAACAATTTTTTTATCGCCGCTCTCGATAAACTCAGTTATTTAAAACGTGTCGACATCGGAACCAAAAATATCATCTTCTATGAAATTTTCGATAATAAACCACATATATATTTAACCGAAGATAGGGAATCAATCGATAAATCCATTCCTTGGCGTCCGGTAAAATACGAACAGGTCAACAGCGATAAATATATTATCGATCTTTCCGGCATCAACCGGCCGGTATATTTGAATTTTGCCGAATCGTATAATTCCGGCTGGACAATTGCCGGAGCGGTTCATTTCAAAAATGCCGCCCAGTTTAATTCATACTATGTCGATCCGGCTAAAATTTGTCCGGGGGCGGCCGGCTGCCGGGTGACTTTGCTTTTCAATCCCGGTCAATTTCTGCAAGCCGGGCTAAAAATTGCCGTTATCACTTTTACGCTCTGCATTATCTATCTTTTTGTTTTTAAATGAAAACCAAACTGTTAAAGCTGTTTTTACTTATATATTGGCTTGTATTTACGTCGGTATTCGTTTTGTTTTCGGACATCAGCTTTTCCACCGTTTCCAAAAACCATTCCGGCCGCGTTTTTGCCGAATTACCAAAAGCCGGCCTGGCTGCCGGCCAGAAAATTACCGGCCAACTCCGGGCCGAATATGATAATTTAGGCATTGTACTTATCCGCTTCAATACTTTTCATCGCCAAAACCACGATTTCCTCATTTTCCGGATAAAACAAAAGGGATTAGGGGAATGGTACTACCAAAACCGGTACGATGCCTTGCAATTAATTGACGGTGAATATTATCCGTTTGGTTTTACCCCGATTGGTAATTCTCGGGGAAAAATTTATCAATTTGAGATCGAATCGGTACAGGGCACTCCTGCCAATTCCGTCACCGTCAGCGCTATCCAACCGCCGGTCATCACTAAATACCAAATGCCGAAAAAAAACATCAGCGCGCTTATTCTGGCCAAAACCCGGGCGGCGATCGAGAACAATAATCTTTTACCGGTTTCCTTGATCTTCCTGTCGCCGTTTTTACTATCAATCCTGGGCGGGGGAGCCGCCGCCTATTTTTTGCTTACCCTTCTTTTCATTTTTGACTTATTTCTTATCGGCAATATTTACGACTTGGTCATCATAACAATGACAATTGATATAATATTTTTAAGCCGGAAATTTTTTATAATCGCACTTGTTTTTTTACTGTTGTCAATGATTCTAAATGGGGAAAAAACAGCCGTTTACGCATTTGTTTTTCTGGCGATAGGAACATTATATGAAACAGTCAACTATTACCGCCGTCATTCCGGCTAAAAACGAGGAAAAAAATATCGCCCGTTGCATCGGAAGTGTCCGCTGGTGCGACCGGATACTGGTGATGTGGATGGGGGATGACAAAACCGGGGAAATTGCCAAAAAAATGGGGGCGGCAGTGGTCGAAATGAATAAAAGCCCGAAGGATGACTTCATCGCCGTCCAGAAAAATATCAACTGGGCAATTGACCATTGTAAAACGGATTGGATACTTCGGATCGATGCGGATGAAGTAGTGACCGATGAACTGAAAAATGAAATAATTGAAAACTGTAAATTGAAAATTGAAAATTCTCCTGTTGCTTACGGAATTCCGCGGAAACAGTATTTCCTAGGTGATTTTCTGCAGGGCGGGGACTGGGCATATGACCGATTGGTAAGATTATTCCGGCCGCAATGCGCCCGCTACGAACCGCTCGTTGCTGTCCACGAACAGTTTAAAGTCGACGGAAAAATCGGCTATTTAAAGAACGCAATGTTTCACTATTCGCACCCAACACTCAACGACGTTTTTCGGAAATTCAACTCTTATACCGATGTCCAAATTAATGATATGCACGACAGCTTAGCAGTCGCCGTTTTTAAAATGCTTACCCAACCGCCCTATGTTTTTTTGCGCTGGATGATCTGGCACCGCGGCTACCGCGACGGAGTCCGGGGGATCGTCGCCGGTGCCCTACGGGGATGGTATGAATTCACCTTATATAAAAAATACCTCGGCAGGAAAACTATTTAATGACTTGATAATACGCTAATGTGCCGATGACATTAATCATCATGCCATACACCGTTAATAATAATATTGCCAACGAAGGCACTGATCTGGACACCACCGTAATTAAAATATAGGCGAGCGGAATG
>JAJYLO010000050.1 GCA_021787635.1 bacterium
TGACGGCCAAAAATTTGGCCAAAACAATCTGGGTTTCCGATACCGGCAGTGTTAACAATACTTCAATCGTATTCGTTCGCTTTTCCTCGGCAATAATCCGCATCGTCATTGCGGGGATAAACACCAGGTAAAGCCAGGGCAACAGACCGAAGAAAGGCTGCATCGAGGCGGAGCCAACGACAAAAATATCTTTTATAAAAAGGAAATTAGCAAAGACGGCAAACAGAACAACAACAATATAGCCAATGGGATTATTTAAATAATATTTCAGTTCTTTTTTATACAGGTTTAACATATTTTTTAAATAATTTTTCCACCATTCCCCGACCTTTTGGTTTCACCCCGTCATAAACTATTTTCCCGCGATTAATAATTATTAATTTCGTCGCAATATTTTCCACCTCCGATAAAATATGGGTGGAAAAAATAATCGTTTTTCTCCGCGCCAGCTTTTTGATGAGGTCGCGGATTTTTTCCTGTTCCAACGGATCCAGGCCGCTTGTTGGCTCATCAAGAATCAGTATCGCCGGGTCGCCAATTAGGGCTGCTGCCAGACCAACCCGTTGTTTGAAACCACGGGACAGTTCTTCGATTTTCGTCGGTAAAACATCCTCCAGTCCGACTTCGGTTAACAAATCGGAAAAATCGCCGACGGATTTGACCGCGGCAATAAATTGCAAATACTCGATCACCCGCAGATCGTCATAAAGCGGATTATTCTCCGACAGGTAGCCGACATTCTTGAGGATTTTTATCCGGTCGCCTTCTGGGCGAAGATTATTAACAACGATTTTACCGGCTGTCGGCAGGATATAACCCAAAAGTAGCCTCATTGTTGTTGTCTTACCGGCACCGTTTGGCCCCAAAAAACCGACAATATCCCCTTCTTTTGCCGTAAAAGAAATATTATTGATGGCCGTCTTTTGGCGGAATTTTTTGATGACGGATTTGACCAAAATCATAAGCTAATGGTATAAAAATTAATCCAGTTTATCAATAGAATAAAATCAAACTATAAGCAGGTCCGGTCTTTTTTTAAGAGTTTCCTCGTAAGCTTTTTTAATCTGCCACTCGCCGATTTTTTTCGGGTCGCCGCTTAAAAGTATTGCCGGCACTTTTTCTCCATTGAATTCCTCCGGCCGGGTATATTGGGGGTACTCAAGCAGAGTCACTTCGATAACGCCTTTTTCCTTTAATTTTTTTAAAGTTTCATCTTCGCCGACCGTTTTAATTAATTGATTAACTGAAACATGAAAAAAGCTTTCCTGCTGGGTAGCGGATTCTTTTTTCAAAACGTCGGGGACGAGTCGGACAACAGCATCGGTAATGGCGGCGGCGGCGATTTCCCCGCCGGTCGTCACGAAATCGCCTATTGATACTTCTTCATCAACCAGGCCGATGACTCTTTCATCCACCCCCTCATAGTGTCCGGCAAGAATGACCAAATGGTCAAGTTTGGAATATTCGATTGCTTTTTGCTGGTTGAATGTTTTACCTTTTGGGGAAGTGAGAATAATTTTCGATTTGGAATTTGGAGCTTGTTTGGAAATTGGAAATTGGAGATTGGAAATTGATAATAATGCGTTATGAATAACATCTACGCGCATTATCATCCCCGTTCCTCCGCCATAAGGCCGGTCGTCAACCGACCCGTAATCGTTAATGGCAAAATCGCGCAGATTGACAATCTCCAACTCCACCAACTTTTTATCGCTCGCCCGCTTGATAATACTTTCGTTGACAAACCCTTCGATCATTTTGGGAAACAGTGTAATTATGGTGATTTTCATACTCATATTGTATAAAATTTAGGTCATGAAAAAAATGATTTTGGCGTTTATCCGTTTTTACCAGAAAACATCTTTTTTTCACAACTATTTTTTTCGGCAATTTTTCCTGTCCGATCGCGTCTGCCGGTTTACGCCGACTTGCTCCGAATACACTTATCAAGCGGTCGATAAATATGGCGCAGTCAATGGTTTGTGGCTGGGACTGAAACGGATTATCCGCTGTCACCCGTGGAACAAGGGCGGATATGATCCATTACGGTAAAAACCTGATTTAGCACTCTATTGACAGATCTGCTAAATGTGTTACAATGATATTTATGGAAATTAATTATCAGCCGCCGCAGGATCAGGGAAATCCGCTGGAAAAGTATGCCGTTAACCTGACCAAACAAGCCAAACTAGGCAAGCTTGATCCGGTCATTGGTCGCGACGAGGAAATCCGCCGCGTTATCCAGATTCTGTCGCGCCGGACGAAAAACAACCCCGTTCTTTTAGGCGATCCGGGTGTCGGTAAAACAGCGATTGTCGAAGGGCTGGCCCAAAGAATTAATAACAGCGATGTCCCTGATACGTTGAAAAATAAGGAACTGTTGTCTCTTGATATGGCTTCCCTTCTAGCCGGAGCTGCCTTCCGCGGCGAATTTGAACAACGGGTAAAAAGGCTTTTGGAAACGATCGAAAAAAGCGCCGGTAAATATATCATTTTTATCGACGAACTGCATACGATTGTCGGTGCCGGCTCGGCCGAAGGGGCCGTCGATGCCAGCAACATGCTTAAACCGGCTCTTGCCCGCGGTATTCTTCATGCGATCGGGGCGACAACCATCAAAGAATACCGTCAGTATATCGAACGGGACGCGGCGCTAGAACGGCGTTTCCAGCCGGTTTATGTTGATGAACCAAGTGCTGAAGATTCGATTGCCATCCTTCGCGGCATCAAAGAAAAATACGAGCTCCATCACGGTATCAAAATTTCCGATGACGCCCTGATTGCCGCCGTCAATTTATCTATTCGCTATATCACGGAACGGTATCTGCCGGATAAAGCGATTGACCTTATCGACGAAGCGGCCGCTGCGGCCAAGATCGAAATCGATTCTATGCCGCTTTCCCTCGATCAGATCAAAAGACGGGTTATCCAACTTGATATCGAACTGGCCGCTCTAAAAAGAGAAAAAGGCCTGGAAGCCCGTAAAAAAGCGCTTGAGGAAGAACGAAAAAAACTGAAAAAAGATTTTGACAAATTGCAGGAAGAATGGCAGGAACAAAAAAAAATTATTTCTCAGCTGCAAAGTCTGCGCCGGGATCTGGACAAGTTGCGGGTCGAACTCGATAAAGCCGAACGGGAAGTATTGTTGGACAAAGCGGCCGAACTGAAATACGGTCAGATTCCGGAAGCGGAAAAAAAACTGAAAGAAATGGAGAAAAAATGGCGGAGTGTCCCCCAGGAACGCCGGCTATTAAAAGAAATCGTCACCGAGGAAGATATCGCCAAAATCGTCGCCCGCTGGACAGGAATTCCCGTCACCCGGCTTCTCACTTCCGAATCGGACCGGTTGGCCGAATTGGAGAAGGAATTAAAAACGCGGGTCGTCGGCCAGGACCAGGCGTTAACGAAAATCGCCAATGCCGTCCGCCGCTCGCGGGCCGGCCTGGCCGAAGAAAACCGGCCGATCGGTTCGTTCTTTTTCCTGGGGCCAACCGGCGTCGGGAAAACCGAAACGGCCAAAGCGTTGGCTTACAGCCTGTTTAACGATGAAAAATTAATGGTTCGTATCGATATGAGCGAATACCAGGAATCGCATACGATCGCCCGGTTAATCGGTGCCCCACCTGGTTATGTCGGCTACGAGGAAGGCGGCCAGCTGACGGAAGCCGTCCGGCGCAAACCATATTCGGTCGTTCTTTTTGATGAAGTGGAAAAAGCCCATCCGCAAGTTTTTAATGTTTTTCTGCAAATTCTGGACGAAGGCCGACTGACCGATGGCCGCGGCCGGACGGTCAACTTTCGCAATACGATTATTATTCTTACTTCCAATTTGGGCAGTGATTTATTCCGCAGCATGACTGACGGGGAAAAACGGGATGAAGAAATTATGACGCTAATCAGGCAACATTTCAAGCCGGAATTTATCAATCGCCTGGATTCAATCATTATTTATAATTCTCTCAACGAAAACATGATTGGAAAAATTATTGATTTGCAGATAGTGGAAGTGCAAAAACGGTTAGCAAAACAAAATCTCCGATTCGAGGTGACACCGCTCGTCAAACGTTTCCTGAAAATCGTCGGGTTTGATGATATTTACGGTGCCCGGCCGCTCAAGCGCGTCATCAACGAACTGATAATTGATGAAATTGCTTTGCAATTGGTCGAACGCCGGATCCAACCGGGCGACAAAATCGTGGCCGACTACAAACAGAATAAAATCCAGATTCTCGTGCGGAAACTCAACTAAAACCGCAGAATAACGCGGAACTTAACGTCGAAACATACAGAAACTAAATTAATAAAGCGCAGTCATGCGGATTTTTGTCGCTGATCACTTGTTCTCGTAAAATACGTGTTGCTACCTTAACGCGTTTCACATTGAAAGGCGATAAAAAGACGTATGACGAGCTTTGATAATTATTCATATATAATTAATTAGTGAATAAATTACTCGTTATTTTATTTCTGTTTTCCGTTTTTCTCATCAACTTTCTTCCAGTTAAAGACACCGATTTTGGCTGGCATTACCGCTGCGGCAAAGAGAATTGCACGAAAAACCATTTCTCCTATTTTCTCCCCGATTATCCGGCCGCCAACCCCAGTTTTCTTTACGATAAAACGCTCGCTTTCATTTATGACCGCTTCGGTTTTGTCGGCGTCAGTGTTTTTGGCGGATTAATCATGACATTAGCAGCATATTTCTTCCTACTGATAACCGATAACGAATCCTCAATAACCTTCTTATTTTTTTGTCTCGTTCTCTTTTTATCCTGGCCGGTTTTCAATCTGGGACTGCGATCGCAAATCATCACTTATCTCTTCTTTCTTTTATCCATATTCCTGGTCAAAAAATCAAAAAAAAACTTCCGCTGGCTATGGCTGTTCCCGGCCATGATGCTCGTCTGGGTTAATACTCATATCGGCTTTTTTGTCGGATTGATTATATTGGCAATTTTTCTGGCAAGTAAGTATATGCTTTCGTTGTATGATCGTGCAACGAAAGTACGTGAAATGTTGTTTCCAACAATGGTGTTATTGCTCTCTGTTTTAGCTACGTTAATAAACCCATTCGGTATCAATGTTTACCGGACAATCATTGATCACATCACTTCACCCATGAGTTTGATGATTGCCGAATGGACAAGGCCATCTTTGCTGCAACAATTAATAATAATCGGATTAACGATTACTTTTTTTATTGTTATCGCCCGAAAAAAAATTTTCCCGTTGTTTGATATTTTAATGCTTTTGTTTTTCGCTTTATTGGCCTTAATAGGTGTCCGAAACCTGCCATTTTTTTACGCCGTTTTTTTTATTGTAATTAGTAACCAAGTTGATCACGATCGTGATCAACTTGGTAATTTCCTATTGCCGATTATGATGACGCTGGCCATTTTTTTTGCAATCATCAATGTTCCGGCTACCGTCGCCTTTGATCAGTCGTTTAATATCTATTGTACTCAAGGTCTTTCCCATTATCCCTGTCAGGCAATCAAAAATTATCCGGTTCTCTCCGGTAATGTCTATGCTGCTTATGAATGGGGCGGGTTCCTTATCTGGCAAAAACCGCAAATCAAAGTTTATGCCGACGGCCGGATGCCGGCATGGAGGGATGAAAACGGCCGCAGCCCTTATCAAGATTACCTGGACATCATCCAAACCCAGCCGGGATGGAATGAGCAATTGCGGAAATTGAAAACCGATTATCTTTTGATAATGCCGGGAACGTTTCTTGATTTACTTTTGCAAAAAGATAGCAAAACTTACGGCTGGCAGGAAAAATATCGGGACGATGTTGCCGTAATTTACAAGAATATACTATAATTCGTATCATGAAATTAACCAGTATTGCTATTATAAAACCGGCGGAAATAAATTTTATTTTGGCCCAGTCGCATTTTATCAAGACGGTCGAGGATGTCCACGAAACTTTGGTCGAAGCCGTCCCGGGAATTAAATTCGGTCTCGCTTTTTGTGAAGCTTCCGGACCGCGGAAAATCCGGACGTCGGGCACGGACGAAGAAATGATCAAGCTGGCCGCCGACAATGCCAAAAAAGTCGGTTGCGGCCATTCTCTTTTCATATTCCTGAAAAACGCTTTCCCGATTAATATCCTTAACCGGATAAAAAATATATCCGAAATCGTCACCATATTTTGCGCCACCGCCAACCCGATCGAAGTGATTGTTGCCAAAACCAAACAGGGTCGGGGGATAATGGGCGTTATCGACGGCGGCCCGCCGACAACCGTCGAAAAGGAAAGCGAAAAAAGTGACAGAAAAAATCTTCTAAGAAAATTTGGCTATAAACTCTGACCGATTTTTTGAGCAATTTCTGATAAATCTCCCTTTA
>JAJYLO010000005.1 GCA_021787635.1 bacterium
TCAATGAGTTTGTGTGAAGTTAAAACAATCCGATCTGGTCTTTATTTTCTTCCTTTTTCCCGGCCGGTTTGGCGGGCGGTTTTTTGTCTTCAAAAAATCTTTTTATCAGGGAAGGCATTTGGTATTTTTGAAGAATTTCTTTTAATCCGTCGTTAAAACCGTTAAAAACTGTTTTATCAAGATCAATATCCAAGTCAACGTCGCTTTTGATTGTCGCCAGCTGGTGGGCGAGTAAAACGTTTTCTTTATGATCCTGCAGTAATTGCTGGGGTTTGCCGTCGATTTTGTCCAGATTTTTCAAAACGTTCTTCACCGTTTTATATTCGTTCAATAATTTGGCGGCAGTCTTCGGGCCGATGCCTTTGGCGCCTTTATAGTTATCGGATGCATCACCCATTAACGCTTTCAGGTCAGGGATCTGTTCCGGCTCAATGCCCATTTTTTCCTTGACCGCGGCCGGGTCATAAATTTTCGTCTGGGCAAAACCGATCTGCGGCGTGACGACAAAAACATTATTGCCGACTAACTGCATGATATCCCGGTCACCGGTCAAAATCAGTACCCGTTCTCCCTGTTTTTCCAGTTTTTTGGTGATCGTACCGATGACGTCATCGGCTTCAAAACCGGCTTTTTCCATATGAATAATTCCCGCTTTATCGAGTGCTTCCTTGACAGCCGAAAACTGGCAGGATAAATCATCTTCCATTTTCGGCCGGTGAGATTGGTATTCCTTATATAATTTTTTTCTGAATGTGGGGACGGGGGTGTCGAAGCAGACAATCAGGTAATGGGGTTGGAAATCGGTGACGGCTTTTTTGAGAATCGTCAGAAAACCGTATAAGGCATTAGTAGGAATTCCTTCCTTGGTTTTAAACGGGGGAAGGGCATGGTAAGCCCGATGCATAATAGCATTGCCGTCGATAAGCAAAGCGGTTTTCATTTCAATGACGGATCAACCAAAATGTCGACTTTCTTTTTGATGCCGACAATTTTTTCGAATTCGTCCTGGTCGAGACTTTCATTTTTGATAAGAGCAGCCGCCACTTTGTCTAAGACGCTTTTGTTTTTCTTAATGATATCAACGGCGACGTTATAGCATTTGCTTATGATTCCATTAACCTGCTCGTCGATTTTTGCGAGCATCCCTTGGGAAATATTGCTTTGTTCGTAATAAGATTTACCCCATTCAGTAATATCCATGTTTGGACCGAAATTGATCGGTCCGAGATCACTCATGCCGTATTCGACGACCATCGCCCGGGCGATTTTGGTCGCCTGATCAAAATCGTTAGCCGCACCGGTCGTTACTTCATTAAAAATTAAATTCTCGGCCGCCCGTCCACCCATCATGACGGCAATTTCCTCAATTAAATGGGTTTTGGTTTCGTGTAGTTTATCCTTGGCTGGGGGAATCAGGGTGTAACCTAAAGCCATGCCGCGGGAAACGATGGAGATACGGTGAACCGGATCGGTGTGGGTGAGGAAATGGGAAACGATGGCGTGACCGGCTTCGTGATAAGCGGTTAACTGTTTATCGACATCGGATTGCAGCCGTTTCTTTTCCGGTCCGAGTTTTACTTTAGTGGCTGCTTCTTCCAAATCATCCATATTAATTTTATCACGACCTTGGCGGGCGGCATAAATGGCGGCTTCATTAAGCATATTTTCCAGATCGGCACCGGAGAAGCCGACAGTCCGTTTGGCCACTTTATCCCAGTTGACGTTGTTGGTAAATGGTTTACCTTTGGCATATATTTTCATGATTGATTTCCGGCCGTCAATATCAGGATAATCAACCATTATATGCCGGTCGAACCGGCCGGGACGCAAAAGGGCCGAATCCAAAAGATCGCCGCGGTTGGTGGCGGCAATGACAACGACTTGTTCATTGGGAGAAAAACCATCCATCTCGACCAATATCTGATTTAAGGTTTGCTCCCGCTCGTCATGAGACGGCATGACACCGGCACTACGGGCACGGCCGATGGCGTCGATTTCATCAATAAATATTATTGACGGCGCGCTTTTTTTAGCATTGAGGAAAAGATCACGGACGCGGGCGGCGCCAATACCGACAAGCAT
The DNA here is from genome assembly GCA_021787635.1 of bacterium. Classification (GTDB taxonomy): domain Bacteria; phylum Patescibacteriota; class Microgenomatia; order UBA1406; family GWC2-37-13; genus JAJYIQ01. Next base: position 2,083 of record JAJYLO010000005.1, read on the forward strand.
TTCCATGAATTCCGATCCGGCAATTGAAAAGAACGGGACATTGGCTTCGCCGGCAACTGCCTTGGCCAAAAGGGTTTTTCCGACACCGGATGGTCCAATTAAAATGACGCCTTTTGGTGTCCGGGCACCGAGCTTTTTATATTTATCCGGATGTTTTAGAAAGTCGACGATTTCTTCCAGTTCTTTTTTTGCTTCGTCAACGCCAGCGACATCATTAAATGTTATTTTCGGCATGTCTTTAGAAAAACGTTTGGCCCGTGACTGGCCGAAGGAAAAGACCGAATCCTGCGCCCCTTTGGCTTGACGGAAAAGAAAAACAAAGAAAGCGACCATCAGAATAGTCGGAATGATATTGCTTAGGAAATTAATTATGCCGGCCGAACCTTGTGTGTTTTTGACGGTAATGTTGACATTATCCGGGTTGACGCCGTAATCTTTCAGGATAGTAACGAAGCCGACGTTGCTTTCTATAGTTGTTTGAGCTTCAGTGTTATTTTTATAATAGACTGTTACCGTATTGTCGGCGACTTCCACCCGGGAGATCTTGTTATTTTTAATATCCTGGACAACAGAGGTGATTGATTTTTCCGGAATTTGCTGCGAAATTTCCTTGGAAATTGAACTATAAGCGTAAAAAAGAAATATAATCAAAAAAAAGACGATAAAAATATTTTTTATGTCAAAATGGAATTGGAATTCCGATGTTTTTTTGCTGTTTGCCATATGACAATTTTAGCAGATATCTGATAGAATTGGTAACTATATCAACCTCATGGACACTATTACTTTGACCGAAAAAAATCGTGATGAAGTGGTTGCCAGGACTGTTGATGTTTTAAAATGGGACGGTTTGGTTATCGCCCCATCGGATACAGTATACGCCTTGATCGTCAAGGCTGCAAGCGTAAATGCGGTCATAAAATTGTTAAAATTTAAAAACAGGCCCGTCGGTAAACCTGTCTCCGTTTTTGTGGCGGATTTAAAAATGATGGAGGAAAATGCGGAGCTAAACGCGAACCAGTCAAAAATAATCCGGGAATTATTGCCCGGCCCGTTTACCATTATTTTAAAATCAAAACACAAAGTATTGCCGCTTCTGGAGTCGGAGAAGGGGACTCTGGGCGTGCGGATACCCGGATATTCATTTATTAATAAACTGGTTATGGCATTCGCCGATCCGCTCACAGCAACTTCGGCCAACATAAGCAGTCGTCCGCCTCATTACCGGATTTCCACGCTATTAAACGAATTGCCGGGATCAAAAAAAAAGTTGATTGACTTGATTGTTGACGCCGGGCAATTACCGCATAATAAGCCGTCGACCGTCGTCGATTTGACCGGTAGTGACTTGAAAATCGTCCGCCAGGGTGATATCCCATTTATAGACACCAAAACTTACATGTCAGAATCAGCCTCCCAGACGAAAAAAATCGGCCGATTCATTTTGGAAAAATACCGGGAATTGTCAGCGCAAAAACCACTGGTATTTATTCTTGAAGGCGAATTAGGAGTCGGAAAAACAGTGTTTATTAAAGGAATGGGGGAGGCAATGGGAATTGATAATATTATTTCACCGTCATACGTTATTTATTACGAATACGGTAATTTTTATCATTTTGATCTTTATAATATGCAGGAGTATGGAGAGTTCGGCCCATTGGGAATCGATAAACTGCTTAAGCCGGGAAATATTCTGACGTTTGAATGGGGAGAAAAAAGCGGGGATATTATAGGCAAGCTAAAGGAAAAGGGGGAAGTGATATATATTAAGATGAAATATATTAATGAGAAGGAAAGGGAAATAATTGTTAATAATTAGTTGCTAGTAGTTATGAGGATATTGGCAATTGATACTTCGTGTGATGAAACTGCCGTGGCCGTCACCGAAGAACGGAAAGTGTTGGTCAACGAAGTCTATTCACAGATAGTAATCCACAAAAAGTGGGGCGGAATCGTTCCTTCATTGGCAAAAAGAGCGCATGAGGAGCGAATTGATTTTGTCGTTGGCGACGCGTTAAAGAAAGAAGCGGATTTTGACGCTGTTGCCGTCACTCAAGGCCCCGGTTTGGCAGTTGCCCTTGAGGTAGGAATTAAAAAAGCGAAGGAACTGGCTGAAAGGTACGATAAACCGTTAATCGCCGTCAACCACTTGGAAGGCCACATTTATTCCTGTTTTGTCCAGAACAGTCGGGGGAACCCGAAAACCGGATTCCATTTTCCCTATCTGGCATTAATCGTTTCCGGCGGCCATACGGAACTGGTTATTTTCGAAAACCATCTGCAATACGAGGTTATCGGTCAGACGGTTGATGATGCGGCCGGCGAAGCGCTTGATAAAGCAGGAAAGTTAATGGGATTGGGTTATCCGGCCGGACCGGTCATTGAGAGACTAGCGAAAGAAGTTAACAATAATGATTTCTATCATTTCCCCCGACCGATGCTGCACTCAAACAACCTCAGCTTTTCCTTTTCCGGGTTAAAAACTTCTTTTTATTATTTTTTGCAGCGCCATCCGGAAGAGCAGAAAAAAGTAAAGGAGCTGGCAAGCTCATTCCAGGAAGCGGTGTTTGATACTTTAATTGCTAAAACAGAAAAAGCCATCGGACAAACAGGGATAAATAATCTCTTAGTTGGCGGAGGAGTGATCGCCAACCAATATTTGCGGACAAAGTTTAGGCAGTTGGTGAAAAAGCACGCCGGCAACGTTTTGTTTCCCGCTTATAAATACCTGACCGGCGACAATGCCGCCATGATCGGCACGGCGGCATTTTATAAGGCACAAAAAGGACAATTTGTTTCCGATATTATCGGGTTGGACCGGGTGCCGCGTTTAGGTTTATAGCATTGACAAAATCTGTCTTTCTGTTAAACTATTACTCAATACGTGTATGTTAAACCTCAGCAGTCAGTCGGATTATGGAATTCTATTCATCACTTCGCTTATCAATAAGGTTGATTATGTCCCGCTTTCGGAGTTGGTTCACGAAACCAAACTGCCACGTCGTTTCCTCGCCCGGATTGCCGCCGAACTCGTCAAAAACGGATTAGTCGTCAGTCGCGAAGGGAAAATCGGCGGCTATAAGTTGACACGGAAAGTTAACCACATTTCCCTTTACGATTACCTGAAAATCTTCGAAAAGAAATTGAACCTGGTTAAATGTAATGATCCGCAATACCATTGTCCCTGGGACAAACTGTGCCAGCACCGTAATTTTCTTTCCCAGACCGTGAGCGATATCGTCATTGATGAGTTGCGGAAACGGAAGTTCAACGAACTACTTTATGCTCATTCTTAAAAACCTGACCGTCAAAGCGGGTCATAAAACCATTCTGAAAAACCTGAACTTTCATTTCGAGAAAGGGAAGACTTATGCTGTCATGGGGCCGAACGGTTCGGGCAAGTCGACTCTGTCGATGACGCTGATGGGTAATCCGGCTTACCAAACGGATGCCAAATCGTCGATTGTTTTCAACAACAAAACGGTCATTGGATTGTCGGCCGACAAGCGGGTCAAGTTGGGGATATTCATGACTTACCAGACGCCCATACCCCTGTCCGGCGTGACGGTTTTCCAGTTGATGCGGTTGGCGATCGGCCGACAAAAAGATCCGCTGGCGCTTAAGGAAGAAATTGAAAAACATGCGCAGTCATTAAAAATCAATGCGGAATTACTGGAGCGTTCCCTGAATGACGGCGCATCCGGCGGCGAAAAAAAGAAGTTGGAAGTACTGCAGGCGGCTATCATGGACCCGCGGCTTGTAATTTTTGACGAAATCGATACCGGCGTCGATGTCGATTCCCTGAAAACTATCGCCCGGTTCATGAATAAAAACAAAAAAGAAAAAACATATATCATCATCACCCACTACAACCGGATACTGAAATATGTTAAACCAGACAAAGTGCTGATATTGATTGGCGGAGAACTGAAAAAAGTCGGTAGCGCTCAATTGGCGGCGGATATAGAAAGGGAGGGTTATGAAAAAATCAAATGACCTGGATTTTGAATATAAATATGGGTTCTCTATGCCCAGTAAAGCAGTGTATAAGGCGAAAAAAGGCCTGGATGAAGAAGTTATTATAAATATTTCGGCGATGAAAAACGAGCCGGAATGGATGACAGCTTTTCGTTTGCAATCTTATAAAGTCTTCCGGCAAAAACCCATGCCCGCCTGGGGAGCGGATTTATCAGAGATCAATTTTGACGATATTTATTATTACATCAAGCCGATCGAAAAACAGGCGAATTCATGGGAGGATTTGCCTAAGGAAATAAAAGACACCTACGATAAAATCGGTGTGCCGGAAGCGGAAAAAAATTTTCTCGCCGGTGTTTCAGCCCAGTACGAATCCGAGGTGGTTTACGAAAGCATCAATAAAGAACTAAACCGGCAGGGAGTGCTGTTTTGCGATATGGATACAGCCCTCAAAAAATATCCGGAAATTGTCGGGCAATATTTCGGAACGGTGATTCCTCCTCATGATAATAAATTTGCCGCCTTAAATTCGGCTGTCTGGTCTGGTGGGTCATTTGTTTATGTTCCCAAAGGGGTACGTGTCAACTTGCCGCTGCAAGCCTACTTCCGCATCAATGCCGAGCGCTTCGGCCAGTTTGAACGGACTTTGATTGTCACCGAAGAAGACAGTTTCGTCCATTACGTCGAAGGCTGTACCGCGCCGATTTACACGACCGCTTCCCTCCATGCGGCTGTCGTCGAAATAATCGTCAAAAAAAATGCCCGGGTCCGTTATACAACCGTTCAAAACTGGAGTAAGAATGTTTACAATCTCGTAACCAAACGATCGCGGGTGGAGAAAAACGGAGTAATGGAATGGGTGGATTGCAATATTGGCAGCCGGGTAACGATGAAATACCCGAGTTGTTATTTAATGGGTGAAGGGGCGCGGGGCGAGGTTTTGTCCATTGCCTATTCGGGCAGTGATCAACACCAGGATACCGGCGCAAAGATGTTTCATTTTGCTCCACGGACTTCCTCACGGATCGTTTCCAAATCCGTCTCCAAAGACGGCGGCCGGACATCATACCGGGGTATGGTACAGGTCATGTCCAAAGCCATCGATTCATCCGTTTATGTCAGTTGCGACGCGTTGATACTGGATAAAGAATCCCGTTCGGATACCTATCCGTTGATGCGAATAAAAGAACAGCGGACAAATGTCCAGCATGAAGCGACGGTTGAAAAACTGGGTGAGGAAAAACTGTTTTATCTGTCGTCACGCGGCATCAACCGGCAAGAAGCGGAGGGATTACTGGTTAACGGATTCATCGAACCGGTGACAAAAGAGATACCGTTGGAATATACGGTCGAGTTAAATCGACTGATTAATTTGGAGATGAGCGGCAATGTTGGATAAATTTAAAAATCAAAATGCAAAAATCAAAATTACAATTTAAAAGTCAAAAGTTCATGCAGTTGAAAAAATCTGACGAAAAGTTGATGTTTGATCGGGCGGGCGATTATGTTGTCTATATAAACAATATATCCGGGAAGTTTACTTTCGATATTACCGCTAGTAACGTTAATTTAAATATTTTTGGTTTATTCGTCGGAAAAAATGCTGAACAGTTTTCATTGCAGACGGTTCAACGTCACTCGGCGCCAAATTCCATCTCCAATCTGCTGATCCGCGGTGTTTTTTATGACCGGTCCAAGTTTAAATATCAGGGGTTGATCCGAATCGAAAAAAAGGGGCAAAAAAGCCATGCTTACCAGAAGAACCAAAACCTGATTTTGTCGCCAAATTGTTTTGTCGAATCAAAACCTTTTCTGGAAATCCTGGCTGATGATGTTTATTGTACCCATGGCTCGACGACCGGCCAATTAAACGCCGATCAGCTGAATTACTGCTATAATCGGGGACTGGATAAACAGCAAGCGGAAAAATTATTAGTTAATGGTTTTATCCATGAAATTACCTGCCGACTGGAAAAATGATTTCCCGGTTTTTGCCAATAATCCAAGACTGATTTATTTGGATTCGGCCGCGACGGCATTAAAGCCGCGATCTGTCATCGATAAAATAACTGAATATTACGCCAAATATCCGGCCAATATCCACCGCGGCATTTACCGGATTTCGGAAAAAGCAACGGAAGAATATGAAGAAAGCCGGATTGCCGTCAAGAAATTTATCAACGCCAGCCGATTCGAGGAGATAATTTTTACCCGGAATACAACTGAATCAGTTAATTTAATTGCCTATTCGCTGGGACGGCAGATGGTCGGTCCGGATGACGAAATCGTAACGACAGTAATGGAACACCACTCGAATTTTGTCCCCTGGCAAGTGTTGGCTCATGAAACCGGAGCAATATTTAAAGTTGTTGATATCAACAATGACGGTTGTTTGGATGTAAATATCAGCAATCTGGCAGGAATTATTACCAAAAGAACAAAAATACTGGCATTAGCATATGTTTCCAATGTTTTAGGTACGGTCAACCCAGTCAAGGAAATTATCCGGGCGGCCAAAAAGATCAACCCGAAAATTATAACTGTAGTTGATGCAGCTCAGGCCATACCGCATATACCGGTCGATGTCCGGGATCTCGACTGTGATTTCCTGGCTTTTTCCGGCCATAAAATGCTCGGGCCGACCGGCATCGGCGTTTTGTATGGCAAATATAATTTATTAAACAATATGTTTCCCTTTAATTTTGGCGGAGGAATGATTAAGGAAGTGACGATCGAAAAAACCGAATTTCCGCCGCCCCCGGCCCGGTTTGAAGCGGGGACACCGGCGATCGCCGAGGTAATCGGTTTAGGAGAAGCTGTGAAATATTTACAAGCGATAGGAATTAAAAATGTCAGTCAGTACGAAAACGAATTAACTTCTGTAGCAGTCAAGTACTTAACTGCAGCGTTTGGGGATAATATCCGAATCCTCGGGCCGAAAGATGTTGGCAAGCGGGTGGGCGTAATTGCCTTTACCTTCAAAAATTATCACCCCCACGATATCGCTCAAATCCTGGATGAGGACGATATTTGTATCCGGGCCGGGCATCATTGCGCCATGCCGGTGCATAAGCGTTATGGTTTGACGGCGTCAGCGCGAATGAGTTTGTATCTGTATAACGACTACAAGGACATTGAGAAAGTTATTGCCGGTTTAAAGAAAGCGGAGAAGATATTGAAATGACCACAATATATCAAGAATTGCTATTAGCGCATTACCAAAATCCTAAAAATTACGGTCGGATTGCTAAACCGACAAAAACAATAACGGTAGCTAATCCGTTATGCGGCGATGTGATGACAATGGATATCGTCGTTGATGGCGGAAAAATAAAGGCAATCAAATTTTTCGGCCGGGGATGTGTAATCTCGCGTGCTTCGGGATCGCTATTGACCGAATTTGCCAAAAACAAATCGCAAAAAGAGTTGCTAAAGCTTGGTCGGGTCTTTATCATTAAATTATTGGGGGTCGAGCTGGGTGTAAACCGAATCAAATGTGCAATGCTTCCGCTTGAAGCTTTGCAAAAATTATTAATTTCGCCCAAAAGGCGCTAAAAGTAACATGGACCAAAATTTATTGGATCCTAAAAATCCGTCCGGGCCGGTGACCGTCCGCAAGTTAAAAACCTGGGTTGACCGCGATTTATGCATTGGTGCCGCTACCTGTGTCGCTATTGCTCCCAAAACTTTCGTCCTCGATTCCGATGCAAAAGCGGTCTTCCTGGATACTACCGTCGAAGATACCGACGAAACGATTATCGATGCCGCCAAAGGATGTCCGGTAGCGGCAATTATCATTGAAGACGAACAAGGGAATCGGATATTTCCGAAATAAAATAAATGGTTGATTTTTCCATTATTATCGGCGGAGAAGCAGGTTTTGGGATTATGACAACCGGTGCTATCTTTTCACGGATTGCCAGCCAATTGGGCTATCATGTTTTCGACTACGTCGAATACCCATCGCTTATCCGCGGCGGCCACAACGCCTATGAAGCACGGATTGCCGAAGAGGAAGTTGGGACATTGTGTCCGACCGTCGATTTCCTTGTTTGTTTGAATGGGAATACCTATGCCAAGCATAAAAATAAACTACATCCGGAAAGCGTCATTATTTACGATAGCGAGGAATTTGCGATAAATGAAAACTATCAAAAAATCAGCATTCCTTTCAAAAAAATTCTCCAGGAATTGAAGGGCCAGGCGGTAATGAAAAATACGATTGCCATCGGCGCCGTCCTGGCGACGATCGGCACCGACCTGTCTCTTTTAAACACGATTTTGGAAAAGCAGTTTAGCAAAAAAGGAGATGAGGTTGTCAACTTTAATAAAAAGTTTGCCGAAATGGGTTTCAACCATGTCAAAACCAATTATGCGTCGTTGGTCAGGAATTTATTGGTCAGCAGGCCGGCGGAAACAAAACTGGTTATTTCCGGCAACGAGGCATTTTCTTTGGGATCGATTATTGCCGATTGCCGGCTTTATGCCGCTTATCCGATGACACCGGCGTCGACCGTCCTGACGACAATGGCGGGCTGGCAAGAAAAAACCGGTATCATCGTCCGTCATTCGGAAGACGAAATTGCCGCTATCAATACGGTGATCGGTGCTTCTTTTGCCGGCGTCCGAGCCTCGACCGGCACATCCGGCGGCGGTTTCGCCCTGATGGTGGAATCGGTTTCTCTGGCCGGTGTAACGGAAATGCCCGTCGTTATTTTTATCGCCTCCCGGCCGGGGCCGGCGACCGGTATGCCGACCTGGACCGAACAGGGCGATCTGCTTTTTGCCGTCCATGCCGGCCACGGCGAATTTCCCAAAATCGTCCTTGCTCCCGGCGATGTCGGCGAAATGCTGGAATTAACAACCAAAGCTTACAACTTAGCCGATATTTACCAGCTGCCGGTAATTATCCTGTCGGATATGTATCTGTCCGAATCTCACCGGACTCTTACCAAAAGTTTTCTTGATTCGTTAATTGCCGGATATAAGATTGAAAGGGGAAAAACAATTGAAAGCGTTCAAGGTTCAAAATATTTAAGATACCAGATTACTGACGATGGAGTATCGCCGCGACTGATTCCGGGAGAGCCGGGAGTGTTTTACCAAGCCAATTCCTATGAGCACCAGGAGGACGGCCATACGACGGAAGATGCCCGGTCGCGAGTCGATCAGGTTAATAAAAGAAACAGGAAGATAGAAACGTACTTTAAAAATAATTTTCAGCCGCCGACGGTGTTTGGCGATTTAAATAAAAGCGATACGATTTTTATCGGTTGGGGCAGTACCAAGTGGGCGATCCTGGAGGGGCAGAAGCAATTGAAGGAACAAGGGAAGCAAACAGCATTCATCCATTTTACCCATGTTTATCCGTTATCAAAGAAGCTGGTTCAGCCATTCTTTCCCAAAGACAAAAGATACGTTTTGGTAGAAAATAACTCCCAGGGGCAGTTCGGAAAATTGTTGAGAGCGGAAACGGGAATATGCATCGATGAACAAGTGTTAAGATATGACGGGAGAATGGTAATGCCGGAAGAAATAGTTATGCGGGTTAACGTGTTAAAAAATTCACGAGTTTAATATGGCATCTATCCAGGATTTCAGCGGTTACACTCCGACATGGTGTCCGGGTTGCGGCGATTGGGCAATCGGAGTTTCCATCAAGTCGGCCCTGGTTCAGCTTGGTCTTGATCCGTCGACTGTTGCCGCCGTTTTCGGCATCGGCTGTTCGGGCAACATGAATGATTTTTTGAATGCTTATGCCATTCACAGTCTGCACGGACGGGCGATCCCCAACGCAATCGGAATAAAACTGGCCCACCATAAATTACCGGTGGTTGTCATGGCCGGCGACGGCGACTGTTATGGAGAAGGCGGCAATCATTTCCTCCATGCCTGTCGCGGCAACCATGATATTACCGTTATTATCCATGATAACTGCGTTTACGGGTTGACTACCGGTCAGGTAGCGCCGACGGCGCGAAAAGGGTTCAAGTCCAAATCGACGCCGGCCGGCACCATTGAAGTGCCCATCAATCCGCCAATGTTGGCTTTGACTGCAGGTGCCACTTTTGTCGCCCAGGCATTCGCCGGCGATACGCCGCAGCTCATCTCCATGATTAAAGAGGGGATTAAGCACGAAGGATTTTCACTTATAAATGTCTTGCAACCTTGCGTGACATTTAATAAAATAAACACCTATCAATATTATCGGGAGCATATTCATAAGCTGGCGGAGGGTTATCGGGCCGATGATTTGCAAGCAGCGATGTCGGAAGCTTTGGGTATGAACCAGGAAAAATTTCCTGTTGGCATTCTGTATCAGACTAAACGGCCAACCTATACTGGCGAGCTGCCGCAGATTGCGGAAAGCCCGCTTGTCGGCAAACAAAGATTTATCGATTTTGAAAAATTAGCCAGTGATTTTATATAAGGAATTTGAACGATTTAAGGAGTTTAGATTACTATAACACTATAGGTTAAAGACAAAATTATCACCCTTGACAATTAGCAATTAAGCAGCTATACTGCTAAAAGATATGTCATTTTTAATCGGAGCGTCAGAACATTCCGTTTATCCAGTCACCGCCGTCCGTGACGGCATCGTTTTTCCCAGTACGGAGAATGTTTTAGTTTTTGGCCGTCCTAAAAGCATTGCCGCTATTAAAGCCGCCGATGCCAAGGATAAGAAGATTATCTTGGTCATGCAAAAAAAACCATCCCAGGACGATCCGGGGATAAACGATTTGTACGAAATCGGAGTCCTTGCGACAATCGAAAAAACGGTCATTGGCGAGAAGGGAGAAATCAATGCTTTAGTTCACGGAAAGGAAAAAGTGAGAATTATCGACTACACTCCGAACACGATATATTTTGAAGCCAAGATTAAGCCCATAAAGGAATCAGGAGTTGACGATAACGAAATTCAGGCAATGGTTAAGCTCATTTCCACCCAGGTGAAAAAGGCGATTAACCTCGGCAAGACCGTCGACTTTGTCTTTCTGATGAATATCCTTAATGTAACCAATCCGGAAAATTTTTCCAATCAGATTGCCGTTGTTTTGGACATCAAACCGGAAGAGCGCCAGGGGCTTTTGGAAGAAACTGACCTTAAAACCCGTTTGAAAAAGGAAGTTGATTATATCAACCGGGAGATCAAGATTTTGGAGATAGAATACAACCTTTCATCCAAGACCCAGAAGAAATTCGAACAGGGGATGAAGGAAAGCTTCCTGCGGGAAAAGATGAAGACCATCGAAGAGGAGTTGGGCGAAAAAGGCGAAGATAAAGATATTCTGGAGTACAAAGAAAAAATCCGGAAAGCCAATATGCCGAAAGACGTCGAGGAAAAAGCCCAGAAAGAATTGAAGCGTTTGATCCAGATGTCACAGTTTAATCCGGAGTCTTCCTATATCCGCACTTATCTTGACTGGTTGGTAGAACTGCCGTGGAGCGTTTCAGCGACGGCGGGCGAAGTCAATATTCAGGCCGCGGAAAAAATTTTGAATGAAGACCATTATGGCTTGAAAAAGATTAAAGAAAGGATTCTTGAATATTTAGCGGTGATCGAGCTTATCAACAAGAAAAAACAAACCAAAAAAAAAGAAAGGCAACCGACGATCCTTTGTTTTGTCGGACCGCCCGGCGTCGGAAAAACGTCGCTTGGAAAATCAATTGCCCGTTCATTGGGGCGGAAGTTCGTGAAGATTTCGCTTGGTGGGATACGCGATGAAGCGGAAATCCGCGGCCACCGCCGGACATATGTCGGCGCGCTGCCGGGAAGAATCATTCAGGGGATCAAGCAGGCCGGCACTAAAAATCCGGTTTTCATGCTGGATGAAATCGATAAAATCGGCCGGGATTACCGCGGTGATCCGTCATCGGCTCTCTTGGAAGCTTTGGATCCGGAACAAAACCATGCCTTTTCCGATCACTACCTGGAAGTGCCGTACAATTTGTCGGATGTATTCTTTATTACGACAGCCAATATTCTTGATACCATTCCGGAAGCGCTGCTTGACCGGTTGGAAGTAATTCATTTTCCCGGCTATACCGAAGACGAAAAATTTAATATTGCCGAGAAACATCTTATTCCCAAGCAGATTGAGGCGCACAGCCTGAATGATGAGAAAATTGTCGTGACCGGCGATGTGCTGAAAACGACAATCCGCCGCTATACCCGGGAGGCGGGAGTCCGCGAACTCGAACGGCAGATTGCGACCGTTTTCCGGAAAATCGCCCGGGAAATCGTGGAAAACCACATTAAAGGAAAAACGATAAAAAATGCCGATTTGTCGAAATACCTTGGCCCATATAAATACTCCGACCAGATGATCGAAGAAAAAGATACCGTTGGGATCTCGACCGGTCTGGCCTGGACCCAGGCGGGCGGCGATATTCTTTTCATCGAAGTGGCCGTCATGCCTGGCAAGGGTGGTTTGACGCTGACCGGTCATTTGGGCGAGGTGATGAAAGAATCCTGCCAGGCGGCATTATCTTACATCCGTTCGCGCTGGGATATGTTTGGGCTGAAAAAAGAATTTTTCCATTCGGTCGATATCCATGTTCACGTACCGGAAGGAGCGGTACCAAAAGACGGTCCGTCAGCCGGGACGGCGATTACGACAGCGATGGTTTCCGCCCTGACCAAGATTCCGGTTAAAAGAACAGTTGGCATGACCGGCGAGATCACACTGCGCGGTCGCGTATTAGAGATTGGTGGCATCAAGGAAAAAGTCATTGCTGCCCACCGGGCCAATATCAAGACGGTAATTATGCCGAAAGATAACAAGAAGGATTTGGAAGATATTCCGAAATACGTCCTTGATGATCTCCAATTTGTTTACGTCGATCACATGGACGAGGTCCTGAAGGTCGCTTTGGCTTATCCGAAAAACAAACCGCAATTTCCGTTAATTCACCAAAAACAATTTGCCCAACTGAAAAGGGAAAACAATCACGAAGAAGAGAAAATCAATTGATAACATTATCCAGATCCAGAATAATGGAGGATGTTAGAAATTTTCTATTGTGGTATTTAAGTTCTTAATTTAATGAAGTTCATTCAAAAATGCAAGAATGCTATCTTGGTTGCTAGTTCCAGGATAGGCCTCGTGACCGATCACTAGTTTTCTAGCTTTTAATAGAGGAGGCTTGAATTCATACCGACCTTGTCCATTTTGAGAAAGTCTATTCTTTACTGCTTTTAGACCAACACCAGCAAATTCATCAATTTCTCTTGTGATTAAAGGTTGCGTTAGTCTAGACTGGCCGGCTAAAATAAAAGTTGCATTTGTATCTAGACCACCGTAAAGGCCCATTCCTAAATCTGGAAAGCTGTCTCCAGCGATGAGTATCTCTAGATCTTCTCGACCAATTTTCAACCTTTCACATACCTGTTTAACTATCTCTTCTTCGGCTCGAGCTTTGTAACCATGAGTAGGCGTAAGATAGGCAGAAAATTTTTTTTGAGTCGGTTTGCTATCATCAGTTATTTTTAAATTTAAGACATTTTCCACCGATGAAGCATCTAAACCCTGGGAAAGTAAGTCTGATCTTTTAGTCAGTTTAAATTGATTAATTTTTTCTAAGAATTGTTGATATGACTCAAGATTAGGAAAATTAACCTGAATTCTAAAATTAGGTGGGAAAACATCAGTCTCTCTCTTAGCAAAATTTTGTGCATCCTCAATAGGAATTGGTTGACAGAACAGTTTTTCTTTATTTATATAATTGATCAATTTTATTATGCCAGTTCTCCAAGCTTCGGACTCCATTTTCATTTGCAACTCAAAGCCTGTATCAACTTGATAACCACCCTCTTTTTGTTTAACAAGAACTCTTGATCCGGTTGAGCCGGCAATGATATCTGGATCTAATACTCCTTCCGGTTCGACATCTTTTGGATCAATAGTAACTCTTTTTCCTTGTTCATCTTTTCCCAATTGCGCCATCGGTCTTTTTAAACTAGATGATTTTTCTTGCTGTTCCTTGCTCATTATCATCTCTTCTGTTCTTGAAGTGACAAAAACAACGACATACCCAAGATCTTCTAATTTTTTACGAATCAGGTTAGTTTTTTCTCTATCGCCTGTTATGGTTGAATCAACATCAAAGAAAGCGATCCTTAAGGGGTGTTTTTCACTTTTTCTTTCTTGTAATTTAGTTATGACAGTACTCTTATCATAAGGATTATATGTTTCAGTCGGTCGCAACTCGGGAGAAGGTTTAGATGGCTCTGCTGTTGATTTTATGATTGTTTCTCCCGTTGATTCCATTAAATTAATTTAACAACAAAATCTAATAATTTTCAAGATTAGCAAAATTAATTTTATTATTAATGAGATAGGTTGAAATTAACAAAGCTTATTATTTTATTTTAAATAAATTCCGCGTAATAAATATGAGATATTATAAAATTGATAGATTAGTGAGTTAATAACTAAATCATAGCTACCGACCATTTGTATAAATTCTCCACCATATCCTTCCTTGAAGCGGGTGAAACCGGACCAATCGTGACTCTGATCGTAACCAGGGGCGAGTGATCCCCACATATCAAATTTTTCCGCCCCGAGTTTTTTACCAAGTCTAATGGCTTCCCACATCAATAAATTAGCCCCCATCAAATTACGATATTCCAGCGATGTTCCGCCATACGGATAATAAAAAGCTTTATTGAAATAAAAAAGCTCGTAAGCCGCCAGCGGGGTGTCATTGTAAAAGGCAATTAAAATATGGGCAACGCCGTTTTTCATGCTGTCCCAAATGATTTGGTGATAGCGGGGGGTATGGCCGTGGTATTTCTGCCGCCGGCAGGTGTCGAAATAAAGCTTTTCGAAAATCTTGTAACCGGTATCATCGGACATTTCCCGGATGGTGACACCTTTTTTCCGGGCAAGCTTGATGTTGTAGCGTGTTTTCGGCTTCATCTGCTTTAAGAGTTCGTCCTCGGATTTTGTTAAATCGAGCATTATCGTCCATTCTGGAAATAACGGATGGGGTGATTCGACCAAATTTTTAGATTGCTGAATTGTTATATTGTTGAATTGTTGATATGGTTCGATTTTGATAAAAATGACGTGGTGTTTTTTTCCGTAACTGTTTAAAAATTCCAGCACTTCTTTTGTCGGCATGGTTGAACGGGGCAGATAGCCGATTTTTA
This sequence comes from bacterium, assembly GCA_021787635.1. GTDB lineage: Bacteria > Patescibacteriota > Microgenomatia > UBA1406 > GWC2-37-13 > JAJYIQ01. The sequence goes on from JAJYLO010000005.1 coordinate 17,222, forward strand.
AATTAATGTAGGGAATTTTGTGAAACGTCAGTTGGTAAACGTGTTTTGCGTCGCTTAAGCGCATTACTTCGATGCCCATTTTTTTCCGCGCTTCCCCCCATTGCCAGGATTGCAAAGGATGGGTCGCCAACCGGTTATATTTTTCGCGATCAAAATTGTCACTGATAATCATATGACGTTTTTTATGATTTTAAGGGTCTCTTCACCGCAGCCGTCCCAGGAGAATTCCTTAATTCTCTCTTTGCCTTTTTGGACCAGTTCTTTCCGCAATTTTTCATCTTCTTTCAGAAGTGTCAGTTTTTCTACCAAGTCGGACACATTATTCGGATCGAAATAAAGGCATGCTTCGCCGCCTACCTCCGGCAGGCTGGAAGCAAACGAACTAATGACCGGACAATCATGGCTCATCGCTTCGAGGATTGGGATGCCGAATCCTTCGTAAAATGACGGCATGACAAAACAAAAAGCCTTCTTGTACAAAAGCAGCAATTGGTTGTCGGTAACATAATCGGTTAAAAAAACGTCATCATTCAATCCAAGGTTCGAAACCTTGTCATATATTTGATCAAACAACCAGCCTTTTTTGCCGGCGATAATCAGGGAAAACTGGGGATAGAGCTGTTTAAACTTGGCGAAGGCACTTATCAATATATTGATATTTTTTCTCGGCTGTAAAGTGCCGACATAAAGAACAAACGGTTTATCGACGGCGCCGATGATTTTCTCGTCGGCAAACCGGCTGTGTTTGACGGCCGGTTTTTCATAGCCGTTATAAATAACTTCGATTTTGTTTTCGGGCAGATCATATGATTTGATGATATCTTTTTTGGTAGTCTTTGAGACGGCGATAATTTTTCGGGCATGATTAACGGCATATTTCGTCCAGTTGGTTAACTTGTACAAATCCGATTTTAGAAAATCGTCCGGATAATATAGATAGGACAAGTCATGAACGGTAACGACGGCCGGGACAGGGCAGAAGCGCGGTATGTAATGGGCGGGCGAAAAAAAAACGTCGACTTCCCGCTTTTGGTACAGGCGCCAGGGCAAAAATAATTGCGACCACAAAAATTTTCCCGCCACGACTTCATAACGAAAATAACGATTGGCTTTCGGTAAATCGGGCAGGGGAGAATGGCGGAGATATACGGTAAAGCCAGTATCGGAATCGGCATGTTTTTGAAAGTAACGCAACAAATTAAGCGTATAGACAGAAACACCAACCCGTTTTGTCACATTGGCTTCGTTGCCATCAATTCCGATTGTCATATAGTGTTTGAATAAAATTATTATAGTAATTTTGCCATGAGAATATTGTGCTCCTCCTGTATCCCTTCGCAATCAGGTCTTTTCGCAAACGTTTATCCCGGCTCATTGCATCAATACAATGAGTCATCGCGTTTACGTCCTGCGGGTCAAATGTCAGAGCGGCCTCGCCGGCGATTTCGGCAATCGAAGAGGTGTTGGAACAGGCGACCGGCTTGCCTAATTTCATCGCTTCGACAAGCGGGTAACCGAAACCTTCCCAGATCGACGGGTAGATTAAAAATAGAGATAAAGAGTATAGAGAATAAAGTTCGGTATCATTGACATATCCAAGAAATTTAATATTACTTATTGCTGAATTGTTGTATTGTTGTATTGTTGAATCCCAGCCCTTAGGGCCGACGATGACAAGGTCAATTGCTTCGTTGTTCCATTGTTTCATGGCGTCGATAAGACGGTCCAGGTTTTTGCGCGGTTCAAGTTTGCCGACCGCCAGGATAAACGGTTTGGTCAGATCATATTTTTTGAGAGTTTGTTTAACCGTCGTCTCCGCCGGTTTTGTTACTGTTACTCCCGGATAATTAACGACAATTTTAGTTGCCGCAACACCAAGTATATCAACAATATCTTTTTTGGTTGCTTCCGAATCGGCAAAAATAATATTTGACTCCTTTTTTACCCACTCAAGACGTTTGGTTTGAGTCTGTCTGATTTTACCGTTCACGGTTTCCGGATAACGCTTAAAAACGAGGTCGTGGATGACGGTGGCCTTTTTTGTCCGGCTAACTGCCGGTTCTGCCCAGTCGGATGATATAAACCAGTCAGGATTAGTTTGTAGGGAGTAGGGGGTAGGGAGTAAGGAGGAAAAACGGTGGAGATCGTTCCAATAAAATGAAAGTACAGATGGCGGAAGTTTCCATTTCAGCAGTTTGAAACCCCGATCTGCGATTCTTTTTTCCAACTCTTTACTCAATTGCCGTCTTAAACCGGAAAAGAAAAACAGCCAGTCATTGTTTTTATCATTTTCCAGAATGGCATTAACCAAACCGTCAGTGAAACGGGCGACACCGGTACCGGAATAAACGATCTGGGAAATATCAAGACTGATTTTCATATAATTTTTCTAATTTTTGAGTAATCGACTGCCAATTATATTTTTGTTTGACCAGTTCATAAGCATTGCAGCGAATTTTTTGATATTGAGCGGGATGTTTGACTATATAAATAATTTTTTCAATAAAAGTATCGCTATTATTGGCAATCAATACATCTCGGTTATTTTTGACCGCCAACCCTTCGATTCCGGTTGTCGTCGCGATTACCGGCAAACCAGACGCCATTGCCGCCAATATTTTTAATCGAGTACCGCCCGGTCCGAAAATCGGGGCGATAAATATTGATGCTTGGAGATAAACTGTTTTGATAAACTGGCCGTCGTCTGGCGGATTATCGACAATTTTTATTCCGCTTTGATTCAAGGCCTGGATTTTATGGGCATTTTGGCCGGAGATAACAATTGCTACATCCGGCAATAGCTGTTTTAATTTCGGATAGATATCGTTGACCAGGAATTTAGCAGCTTCAATATTTTGCAGCCAGTTAAAATTACCTTGAAACAGTATGATCGGCATTTTAATATCTTTCTTTTCCAGTTTTTTGACGATCATTTCATCACCGGCACCATTGGGGACAATGGAAGTATGAATATTTTTTTCCAGTTTTTGAATCAGTTGCTCATCGGCAGCAGAGACGGTGGCGACGCGGCTCGCTTTGCGCCAATAATACCGCTCCCAATATTTCAATTTCAAAATATCGATCGATAGCAGCAAACGTATCGGTAACGCCAGGGAATTGATGAAATGCTGGTAAACTTCGTATTCGATCGTTTGTTCAACCAGGACAATCGGGATCTTCGTAATGGGGATATGCGGCATGATATAAAATGTTTCCGCATGAATGACGTCGAATCTTTCCTCTATCAGCAGATTGGAAACGACTTGTTTGGCCTCACTGGAAAAATTGCGGACAATCAAAAAGGGCAGAAGAGAAAAAACAGCTTTGGTAATATTAGATAACTGCCAAGGTTTTTGCGGCCGGCGGCAAAGATAAATTTTCCGGCAATAGCGTCGGAGATGATTGAGATATTTTTTTTCGTCGTCATTTTTATAAAGAGCAACGAGGGTGATTTGATGCCGTTTGCTTAAATACTTGAGCAGGTTAAACGTCCGTATTTGTCCACCGGACGAGGGTGGGTAGGGGACATACGGCGTCAGCATCAGTATTTTCATGATTAAAGCTTGAACAAGGCGAATTGATTGTTTTCGAAGACGACAGGATATTTTTGCTGTTTAAGCGTGTTAATTTCTCCTTGATTGAGAGTGGCGAGATAAGAATAACCCATTTTTGCCAAGACGGCCGGATCTTTATATATGGATGGTGCTCCTCGGCGGTCGGCCAGATAAAGCAAAGTTGTATCACCCAACCGGTCAGTTACTATTTTGTCGGTCGGCGCCGTCAGGATATTGATAATTTTGGCAATCTGCGGCAGTTCAGCTGGGTAATCGTAAAATCCCCGGACGTTGTAAAACGAGAAGAATAGACTGATGGCAAAAACGAAAAGAACAACGCCGGCATTAATTATCGGGTGGACAAATAGTTTGCGAATAGTGAACAAATATGCCGCTCCGACGCCGACAAACAAAGCGATGGCCGGCAAGGCGATCGTTTGATAATACTCGTGTTGAACATTGCCGCCCTGGAAGGTAAAAAGATAGATCAAAGCGGAAAAAAGCACGCTGTGGAGAATCCATCTTTTCGGCCGGACAAGCGCGCCAAGCAAAAGGAAAAAAGTCAGGTAGCCGCCAAGCATCAGATTGTTGATCCGCTCAAAGAAAATCCAGCGGAAAAACGCCGGCCGGAAAAAAATATTCTGCAAACCCTGGTATGTATTGACACTGGTTAACAACCATTCACTTGGCGGAATGCCTTCGGGAAACTGGCGGATATAAAGGCGCCACCAGGCAAAAGGAATCAGAGCGATTATAAAAAATAAATAAACCGGCCATTTTTTGATGAAGTGAAAACGGAATTTTTTGAAAAAAATAAAAAGCAGGACTAATCCGTAAAAACCGGCGGTCGGCATGATCAGGACGGCAGCGGCAAAACTGACGACAGACAAGAAAAAACTAATACCGGCAGCAAGGCCTTTCCGGTCGGAATACAGATAAAGGAAAAAGACTGCCAGCAGCGAAAAAGCGGTGGCTGTCGTCTCCGGCAAAACGACTCGGGAGAAAAAGACAAAAAAAGGAAAAACCGCATAAGTAGCGGCGGCGAAAAAGGCGGCCAGCCGGTTAGCTTCTTTTAAAGCCAGGAAATAGATGACGCCAATGATGATTAAGGAAAAAAAAGCGGTTGTCAGTCGTCCATAAACTTCAATCGGCAATACCGGTAGAAGTTTATAAGCATAAGCAAATATCGCATTGTAAATCGGGAATTCGACAAAACGTAATCCTTGTGGATTGTCCAATCCGGCCGCCGATTGGTTACTCGATAAATCGTCATACCGCGGATGGAGGAAATCGAAGCCAAAGCGGACAAAATTGCGGCCGACAGCGGCCGTATCGGCTTGGCGCCAGGAATGCAGGTCGGCCAATGGCGTATTGATTTTGTATAAGCGGGCAACCATCGCCACAACAACAATAATCGTTAGAATCAGGCAATCGAGTTTAGTAAACGGATTAGGCTGATCTTTTTTCATACAATATTGAGCCAATTAAAAGTCCGGCTATCAGCCAGAACTGGAAAGCGATTTTCGACGCCTCGAAGACATCAATATAGGTGGCGTTAATCAGTAGGCCGCCTAATCCAAACAGAAAACCGTAATAAATATACTTATCATTGGTTTTTTGCTTATTAGCAAATTGCAGCATGTCTTTGGTTAGGGAAAAAAGAATTAAGGCAAATAAAGCCGTTCCTAACAGTCCGACTTCTCCGACTGACCGGAGATAATCATTATCCGTCGCTTCGGTAATTGATGACGGCCCTGTACCCAAAACCGGATTAGTCAAAAAAGCATTGATCGCCCGCGGCCATTCGACCTGCAGTCTGGTGGCAAAAGAGATATCGGAAACGACGGTATTGACCGGTTTAAGATTGGCCGATAAGGAGGCAATCATCTGCTGTTCTTGAGAGTTGTTCAACTTTTGGCCGGTGCTTTTTTCCTGCTCGTGGACCTGGTCAAGCAGTCTTTGCCGAAGCAGGTCTTCTTCATTGGTGGAAACAGCTCCTCCCTGTTTCTGGAGAGGAATATAAAACGAGCCGGCCGGCAGAGTCTTGGCTGACAGTTTTTGGGGGACGACGACATTGCCGGTTTTCTGATCGACAAAAATCTGTTTTACCTGAAAGGTCCGCTGGAAGCGGGAAGTGAGACTGTTGGAAGTGAAAGTAAAAAGTAGGGTAAATACTAAAGCGATAGCCAACGGCTTGAATTTGCGGAAGATGAACAGGAACGGAAAAGTGGAAACAATATAGGCGCCGTAGGAAATCCGCGAGGCGGTAAAAATCAGGATAAGCACTCCCAGGATAAAAAGGATAATATAATATATTTTTTTCCTGGCGAAATAAAAAGCCCAGACGATCGGTAGAAGCAATACCAGATAACCGGCCAGATCATAATGACCGGCAAATGTCGAGGAAATCCGGGCATCCGGTGTCAAAAAAAGCAGATAGCCTTTGGCATATTCCGGATTCATCGTTTGGACAGCGGGCCAGCCTAAAAACTTCTGTCCCAGTCCGTAGACGTTTACCAACAGAAAAGCCAAGAGTACCAGCTCCATATAACGGAAGAAGTCTTTTTTGCTTTTTATTACCGATATGGCAACAAAAAAAACAAACATGTATTCCACCCGGCGCAAAGCGTTTAAGTAACCGAGATGGCTGATGACGATATTTTTAGCAATATACAATCCCCACAAGGTCGAAAGAAAAACCGCTCCCCAAAACAAGCTGAAAAGAATGATATAGCGGCGGTTGAGAGTCACTTTTTTCCGCAGAAACTGAATCGAAAAAACGGCAAACATTATGGCAGCATAGACGTCTTCCAGACGAAAAGCAATATAAGTATAGTTAATCATGTGAAGCGGCAGCTTGGGGTAAAGGGGGATAAAGAAAATATAAATGCCGACCAGGATGCCAAGGATATGATCGTCAAGCCATTTTAACGAGTTCAATAGCTTTTTCATAAGTGGCGGTTAGGTAATCGTTACGGGTGATTTTACCAATTAATAATGCGATTTCCGCTTTTAATTGTAGCATAAATTTAAGCAAAAAAATAGTTAGCGGACGGTTATAATGTTTCCGGTAAAAATAGGTAAAGCCCTTATAAACTTGCAGGATGGGATAAGTCCGGCCGCCGCTACTGGCGCTTCCGAGATGGATAAAACGAGCCAGCGGCGTAAACCAGACTCGGTAACCGGCTTTTTTCGCTCGGTACAACAGATCAATCTCGTCCATATACATGAAAATATCTTCGTCAAAGCCGCCGATTTTTTGAAAATATTCCTTTTTTGTCAGGATACAGGCGCCGGATATCCAGTTGACTTCAGTCAGTTTATCCGGTGAATAACGCGTTAATCCCCAGTAGTCGCCGCGGAGGAATAAAGCGCCGAAGACAACCGGCAGGGTATAGAAAGGGCCGGCCGACGGTTGGGGAGTATTGTCTTTATTGAAAAGTTTTCCGCCCAAAAACTGAATATTGTTTTCGTTTTGTTTATAAACTTTGAGTAAAGTTTCAATCGCATCATTAAGAACGACGGTATCGGAATTTAAAAATAGCAGGTATTGGCCTTGGGCAATCTGAACCGCCTGGTTGTTGGCCCGGGCAAAGCCGACGTTTTTGTTGTTCATAATGAGCTGTAAAGTTGTCAAATGCGACCGTTTGAGTATCTGGAGGGTTTGGATCGACTGGTCGGTGGAAGCGTTATCGACGACAATGATTTCATATCCGATTGATGATTTTTCCAGCGATTTTTTGATCGAGTCAAGGCAATTTTTGGTAATGGGAGCGGTATTGTAGGAAATGATGATGATCGAGAGTTCAATTTTGCCGTCGCTCATTGTATAATTATACATTAAATGCTAGGGTAGCTCAGTGGTAGAGCAGTCGTTTCATAAGCGACGGGTCGTGGGTTCGAATCCCGCCCCTAGCACCATAGAGGAAATTGAAGAAAAGAGGAAGCACAAGAGAGCGTTGTATCGTTCTCTTTTATGGGTACGAACTGGTAATCTGAAAGTAACAGTTCTCCGCTAATTCTTCTCGTATACTCAAGCGGCTTTAGCAGATCAAGACGCAATATTTTTTGATTTAAGGTCAGGTTCGATCCTAAGGTGGAAACTATGGTTCGTCTCTCCTCATGAGTGCCGTTTTGTAGCCAGTAGCGGACACGATTGGCAAAGTGAAAGGTTTTATTGGTCTGGTCATTGGCTTCCTCGATTTTGTTATCAACCGTATTTAATCTTTTCTCCAGCTGGGTTATTTCATCTTCATATTTATTAGCCCAATCAACAAAATCTTTTGGAACATACAAACTCAAAAGTAAGGCTTTGATTTGATTTTCAAGATCTTTTTTCATTAAAAAAAGAAAGATATTTTAGAAAACAATATAAGCAGCACCTATCATCGGAAAAACAATAATCTCTTTAAATTTTGCCCAGACCTGCCTTGTTCGTTACCACAGTTTATAGTTATTTCACTCCGCAGGCTTGAAAAATTTCCGGATCGCGAAATAAGACAGTTTCGTTAGTGGTATACATCAATCCTTTATTAGGTTGAAAGCCAAAACCCAAGTAAATAACCTTAATTCCTCTTTTCCTGGCTTCCTGGACTGCCGGCTGAAGATCAGAATCCGAACTACATAAAATGGCAGTTTTTATGGTTTTATCAGCAGACATGGCTACAAGATCAACGGCGATTTTTACATCGACGCCCTTTTCTCTAAAAATAACTTTAGTTTTATGGTCAACGGTTACTTCCTGTCCTCTGACATTACCGGCGATGAGAAATTCAAAGTCTTGTTTTTGAAGATTTGTTTTAAGATATCTTTGAAATAAAATAAGCTCAAGCGATTTGTCTTTGGTTTTGGGATGTAAATGGAGTTTAGCGGCATAAAAGATTTTCCTGGTGATTTTATATTTTTCGAGTGCTTTATTTAAAAGAAAATTAATGTCAATTTTCGATAAATCCCCTTTTCGGAGATTGACTTTTTGCTTTTTTAAAATATCCTCAATTTTATTGAGAAAGTTTTCGCCGTCAATAAACAAAACCGTACTACTCATGTATTGAGTATAACAAAAAAAACCTCGTCGGGCTTTCGCATGGACGAGGCGCTTATGATCTGAATATACTTTATTTTAGCCTCAAAGTCAAGACCTATAAGAGGTTGCTGAAAAGCGATAATCTAAGCATTGCTCCTCGTAAAGTTGGCAGCACTCTCAACCGCTATCTGTCGAGGTGTTAAAGAAAGAAATACTAATGAGGCTGAACAGATTTAATAACCGGTGGTAAGTGGTGCAATCAAATGACTTCTCAAGAAGGAATAATTCTCATGGGGTTTTCACAGGGACACCGGCCACCGAATTAGCCGCTCTCTATGGAGATCAATGTAAAGTCCTTATATTGGCAGACTCTGCTGGTAATTCATCACATCCATCATTGCTCTATGAGTTTACACTTGGTTCAATTTTGGCGGCAATTAAAAAATATAAATCATTATCTAAAGCATTATGGGAGACAAGGGTAGCCTGGGGTTCTACAGAACAAAAAGTTCCAGGTCTCTTAGATATGGCAACAGATCTGACAAAAAAACGGAGCAATTGGTCAAGGGATGTGGCTTCAGCCTATGATTTTTCTGAAGAACAGGCGTCAACCGGTTTTCCAGTATAATATTGGAGTAGTTGCCCAAATAATTCGAAGCTTAGTTCGAACAGACAATCATCGGGGGCACACCTACCACAAATCAACGTTTTCAAAAAACTGTAGTTTGTCGACCGCCCTATCTTTTATAAGAATCGAAACGACGCTGATCACGTATTTATAGTCCTTATATTTATCATTTTCCAATAAAAAATAAGTGGCGGTTTTTTTAATTTGATGGATTTTCCGTTTGTTGACGGCTTCATACGGCATACCGCGTTTCAGGTTGGAGCGCGTTTTTACCTCGATAAAATAAAGTTTATTCCCTTTTTTGGCGACAATATCCAGCTCTCCGAATTTCGACCGGAAGTTTTCTTCGAGTATCTCAAAGTCGTGATCCATTAAATAATCGGCCGCTATTTCTTCCCCCTTTTTGCCGAAATGTTTTTTATAAAGGGTCACGATTCAATTTCGGGAATATAATATTTTTTTCCTTTTAAATTCTTCGGCATATATTCTTGGATCACTTTTTTTCCCGTTTCTTTTTCCACCAGCCAAGGATAGCGGATGTGGCCACGGCCGTAGCCCAACGACTTCATCACTTTATTTGACGCGTTTCGCAAGTGAAGCGGTATCGGATCGAGATTTTTTTCATCGATATCGTTTAACGCCTGCCAGATACCCATTGAGGAAGCGATCGATTTTTTGGCCGTCGCCAAATATGTCGCTGTCTGCGCCAAAATCAGCCCCGCTTCCGGCCAACCGATCATGTGGACCGCCTGCATGCAAGCCGTTGCCACCACTAATGCTGTCGGTAATGCGTTGCCAATGTCTTCCGAAGCAAAAATAACCATTCTTCGTGCTATAAATAAAGGGTCTTCGCCGGCTTTGATCATCCGCGCCAAATAATGAAGCGTCGCGTCGGGCTGGCTGCCGCGCATCGATTTAATAAAGGCAGAAATGGTGTCGTAATGCCAGTCGCCTTTTTTATCGTAGTAAATCGCTTTTTGCTGGACGGCTTCCTCGGCTACTTTAAGAGTTACTTTTTTATTCAAAGTCGCCGCCAGCTCGACCGCGTTTATCGCCGTGCGGCCGTCGCCGTTGGCATGTTTGATAATATGTTGAATGGCTTCCTTGTCCCATTTATGTTTCGGATAGAATTTGATCGCCCGGTTGACAATTGTTTCAATTTCCTGTTCATTTAACGCGTAGAGGACATAGATCTGGCTGCGGGAAACCAGAGGAGCGATGACTTCGAAACCGGGGTTTTCCGTCGTCGCACCGATTAATATTATTGTTCCATCTTCGACATGAGGAAGAAATGCGTCCTGTTGCGCTTTGCTGAAGCGGTGGATTTCGTCGATAAAAAGGACCGTTTTTTTACTGAATAATGTTCTGTCTTCCTTGACTTTGGCGATGACTTTGCGAACATCATTAATCCCCGATGTCACCGCGGAAAAGGGGACAAAATCGGCGTCAACATAATGGGCGATGAGTCGGGCCAATGTCGTTTTGCCGCAGCCCGGCGGTCCCCATAAAATCATGGAAGTGATCTGGCCGGATTCGAGCATTCTCCTTATAAAACGGCCTTTGCCGACCAGATGTTCTTGTCCGACGAATTCATCAAGTGTTTTCGGCCGCATGCGTTCGGCAAGAGGGATGTCCATGATGGATTTATGATAAACGATTGTTCACCGAAAATCAAGAGGGATATTTTACCGTTATGACAGTCCCATTTTTTCCTTAACTTCCATAACGGTTTGGGAAGCGATGGAGCGGGCTTTTTCCGCGCCTTCCTTAATGACTTGATCGATATATTCCTGGTTTTTTATTATCTCGTTCCGTTTTTCCTGGAACGGTTGTAAATCTTTATAAATCGCATCGGCAATAGCGTCTTTTAAAGTTACGAATTGCAGTGTGCCGTTTTCATATTCCTTTTTATATTTATTTAATTCGTTGGGAATGAACAAATCAGCAAAAGCGAAAAGCGTTTTCACACCCGGATTCATTTCACCGCCACTGGTGGTTGCCGTCGGCACTGAACGAACTTTTTTACGGATTACATCGACGGAATCCGTTAAATTAATAAAACTTCCTTCAACTGTTTTGCTCATCTTTCCTTCACCGTTTAAGGAAGGAATATATGATCCTTTTGTAGCAAAACGTACCGGTTCGGGAAAATTCATGCCGTATTCCTGATTCATTTTGCGGGCGATTTCCCGGGCGACCTCCAGGTGCGGTTCCTGATCAATGCCGACCGGAACAAGACCGGCTTTATACAAAAGGATATCCGCCGCCATAAGAAGCGGGTAATTGAGTAAGGCCATGGTGACGTCATGAGGATACTGCTTGACTTTATCCTTGAATGTCGGCAGATGCTGCATTCGGGCGATTGTCGTCACCGAGCCGAAATAAAATGCCAGTTCGGCATGTTCCGGTACCTGCGCCTGCAGGAAAAGGATGCTTTTTTTCGGATCCAATCCGGCAGCAAGATAATCGACGATCGCTTCCCGGCGGTTTATCCGCAGTCCCTGCACATTGTAAGGCGTTGTTATTGTATGGACATCGGCCACCATGTAAAGCGCTTCGTATTGCGGGTTATCCTGCAATTGGAGCATGCCTTTGACGGCGCCCAAATAATTACCCAAATGCAAACGGCCGGTAGCGCGGATGCCGGCAAAAACTCGTTTTTTCATAAATGTTTATTTATTTATAATAACATATTGCTAATATTCCGCCAGTGGATTATTCTTCCTATAGTGGTGTCGTGATTCTGGTGTGACCAATCCGTTGATTACTGCTTTCTTTACCCTTAACAAAATTACATTCAATTACTCTTCCAAGATTTGGCCGATCAATCAAGACGACCGCAACTAAATACTAATTTGTTTCCAGCCGGTTATATAGCCGGAGCTTTCTCATATTCATGTCAAGAATATCGTCCAATCCGTCACTTTTTAGCAGACTTAGTCCATGTCGGTATAACGTAATTGTTGGTAATTGGCCATTATTAATACGATGCATAAATATAAATAGATAATTAATAAAAAAAGTTGAGAAAAAAAGTTAGTACCGCCAGGAGTAATCGTTTTTTACATTGCGGAAGTAGCCGACCTGGATTTCTTTTGGTCCGCGGGTGACGGTGGCGATGCCGACGCCGAGTTTTTTAGCAATTTAGTGTTGGAGAACGCCGGCTTTAAGCATTTTTACTATCTGCAAACGGATGGGAATTTCGGAGAGTTCCTGCGGAGTGCGGATGCTTGTCAAGTGAAAGAATTAAAGGGCGAGTTATGATACAATTTTGATATGTCAACAAACCATAAAATAATTATTGGCGATTCCCGTAAAATGACAGAATTAGAAAATGAAAGCGTACAGTTGATTATTACTTCTCCTCCTTATTGGCAGCTTAAAGATTACGGTTCAAAAAATCAAATAGGATTCAATCATTCTTACGAAGAATATATTAATAATTTAAACTTAGTATGGAATGAATGTTATCGTGTATTACATAAAGGTTGCCGGCTGTGTATCAATATCGGCGATCAATTTGCCCGCTCGGTTTATTATGGCCGGTATAAAGTAATTCCGATAAGAACCGAGATAATTAAGTTTTGCGAGTCGATTGGTTTTGATTATATGGGGGCGGTTATCTGGCAAAAAGTGACGACAACCAATACCACCGGCGGGGCCGTTATAATGGGTTCTTTTCCTTATCCGAGAAACGGCATATTAAAAATAGACTATGAATTTATCTTGATTTTTAAAAAAATCGGTGAAGCAGCGACAGTGGACAGAAAAACAAAAGAATTATCAAAATTGACGCAAAAAGAATGGAATGAATATTTTACCGGCCATTGGAATTTTAATGGCGTCAAGCAGGATAATCATATCGCCATGTTCCCGGAAGAGTTACCAAAAAGATTGATTAAAATGTTTTCATTTGTTGACGACACCGTTCTTGATCCTTTCTTAGGCAGCGGGACAACGTCGTTAGCGGCAAAAAATTTTAACCGCAATTCTATTGGTTATGAAATAAATGAGGATTTTCTTCCAATTATAAAAAATAAATTAGGAATAACAGAAAAAAATATGTTTGATGATGCCAAAATCGAGATAATAAAGCAGAAAAAGATAGCTTTCGATTTTCAACGAGAAATTACCAAATTAAAGTATAGATTCAATGACCCGATCAAATTAAATAAACAAGTTGATCCACGTAAATTACAATTTGGTTCAAAGATTTCATTTAAAAAATAATTATGAGCAGAGTCAAAATTTCCGTTGAACAGTTAAAGGAATACTTGGGTTCGCCCGTAACAGAATTCCCTAAATATTCCACCCAAGATCG
>JAJYLO010000051.1 GCA_021787635.1 bacterium
TTTTTACAATCGGCGCAATGTTCGATTTCCGCGGCGAGTTTTTTTAACCCAATCACTTTATTCATGGCTTATGGTAAAAACCAGTGCATTGTCACAGTGTAGATTTTATTTTCTCCAATTCTTTCTTCGCTTCCTCTTCTGTGATGTTTCTGTCAGTCGCGGAAAAATAAAAGCGGAGAGTAATTTTGTTTTCGTACTGGCCAACGAATTCGATACCGGTTAACAATTTTGACGATCTGTACGCCTGATTATTGATCTCTGTAAACGTTTTTGACGGCTCGATGGTCAGATCAAGTTTTACTGTCGCATAGGGATTGACCGGTTTAAATACGGTATACAAATTAATGTGTTTTATCAGATTTAACAAATCGAAAACGGCCAAAAATACCCGGCTTTTGACGGCGTTTTGCGATTGATAGATCGGTTTCAGCTGACCGTATTCGCCGATCCAGTCCTCCCCGATTTTAATCGTCGCTTGGCTGTTGTCGACGAGCAAGCGGTGCTTATTGGCCGTAATCTCGTAATTATCTATATTAAATTCGTGAAGCAGCGCATCGACGGTTCCTTTTAAATCATAATAATCGGTGTTGGTGGCGATTCCCAGTTTGTACCGTTCGACCGGCAAATCGAATTGCAGCGGTTCGTACGTTTTGGCAATTTCGAAAAGCTGTAATTTTTCCTCTTTCCCTTCGTTGTCGCGGATATTCTTGATCAGGGACGGCATAAGCATCCGCCGCAAATACCGGATTTCTTCGGAGATGGCATTTTTTAATTTCAGGTGTTTTTGTCCGATCAATTCATTCGCCTTGATTTGTTCTTCAGAGATCATCGAATAATTGATCACTTCGTGCAGACCGAGATGTTTCAGGAAATATTTAATTTTTCGTTCATACAGAAAAAGATTTTCCATTTCCTTCGGTTGTTTGATATAGACCATCGGTTGCAAATTGTTCGGCAGCTGAAAATAACCGTATATCCGGGCGATTTCCTCGATCAGGTCTTCTTTAATCGTTACTTCGTGCATCCGGTATGATGGTATAAGAAACGTAAGCGTATCATCTTTATCCTGTTGCAAAATAAATTCGAGGTTGACTAAAATATCTATAATATCTTTTTTAGGTATTTCGACGCCAATAAGTCTTTCAACATCAGTTACCGTTATTGATAACGACTTAGGTTTGACCGGTTCATGATAAATATCGATCGGTTGGCCGGCCAGCCGGGCTCCGGCTATTTCCTGAAACAGCTGGATTACCCGATAGAGAGCAATGCGGGATAATTCCGGGTCAACATCTTTTTCCTCATAGGTTGCGGCCATCGTCCGGATTCCCAAACGCATCGAAGTTTGGCGAGTAGTTTGCGGCTTGTTTGATTCGATAAAAATTACCGCTCGTTTTGTTGAATCGTTAACGACACTGTTTTCCGTGCCCATGATCCCCGGTAAATCAACAATTCTTCCGCTGCCATCATCAACTACGATATCTTTTTCATTCAGGATATGATTTTTTCCGTCAAGGGTCGTCAGTGTTTCTCCTTTTTTCGCTCGGCGAAATATAAGCTTACCGGTTTTGATGCGGTCGTAATCCATGACATGCGTCGGATGGCCCAATTCGACCATGACGTAATTGGTGATATCGATTATGTTATTGAGTGAGCGGATACCGATGGCTTCCAATCGTTTTTTTATGTATGACGGAGATTGTTTGATTTGGATGTTGTCCATTACTGCCGAGACGACCCGCGTTTCCAGGCGGTTATCATCACGGATTTCCAACGGCAAGTGATTGTCATTGGTTTTTGGCTTTGGTGCTAGAATTGGTCGCAAATTAGCTTTAATGCCGAAACGGTTCAATATGGCATACGCCTCACGGGCAATGCCCACGACCGAAGCGGTATCGATACGATTACTGGTAATCTCGATTTCATACACATAATCATTGCCAATTTTGTCCACGTGTTCGACCGACGGGCCGCAAAGGGACAGATACTTTTGAATTTCCTCGGGAGTAGCTTTGGTATCGAGGTATTCGAGAAGCCAGCTATGGGTAATTCTGATGTTCATTGTATTTTAAAACTGTTTAAGAAATCTTATATCTCCACTATATAAATCCCTAATTTCCGATAAGCCCAGTTTCATCATTAGACATCTTTCCGGCCCGAAACCGAAAGCCCAGCCGGTATAAACTTCGGGGTCAATACCGCCGGCACGTAAGACGTTTGGATGAACCATTCCCGACCCCCCCAATTCCAACCAGCCGGATTTGCAGACGCGGCACTTCTTACCGTTAACGGTTCCTGTTCCACCGCATACGTTGCATGATATGTCGGTTTCAAACGACGGTTCGGTGAATTGGAAATGGTGCGGACGCAAACGGATTTCTCGGTCCGGACCGAAAAAATTCTTGGCAAAATAATCGATCGTTCCTTTGAGATGAGTAATATTGATGCCGCGGTCGACAACCATTCCCTCGAACTGGTAAAACATCGGCGCGTGCGTCGCGTCCCAGTTACGGCGGTAACATTTGGCGATATTGATCATCCGGATTGGGGGTTTGCCGCCGAGGCGCAACATTTCGCGGACTTGGCCGGAGGATGTGTGCGGGGTAAGGACCATCTTGGCCAGTTTCGCATGTTCCGGTACATCAATATAAAACGTTTCGAAGTCGTCGCGGGCCGGATGGCCTTTGGGCATATTGAGCGCTTCGAATGAGTAATATTCCCATTCGACTTCCGGATAGGACATGCGGACGAACCCGATTTTTTCAAAAATCCGGCTAATTTCTTCGATGGCATACGTGATCGGATGGAGCGTACCGTGCGGATACGGCTTGCCGGGCAATGTAACATCAATCGCCTGTTTATCGGTAGAGAGAATTAACTCTTTTCGTTTTGTTTCAATTGATTGAGTGATTAAATTTTTTAATTCGTTAATTTTTTGGCCATATTGTTTTCGTTCTTCCGGGCGAATATTTTTTATCTCCCTAAGAAGGCTGTTTATGATCCCGTTTCGGCCAAGATACGCAAGTTGAATTTTTTCCAGATCGTTGACGGATGCGGTGTTTTTCAGTTCACGTTGAACTTTTTTTTCAATAGACGACAGATCTTTCATTAACGAAAATTATAGCCCAGCCTCTTACAAAAAACAAGGTTGTTACTTTATTTTTTCCACCAGTTTTTCGAAGACCTGCGGGTGCTCGACGGCGATTTGGGCGAGGACTTTGCGGTCTAGCTCCACCTTTTTCGTTTTCAGCCGGCTGATAAATTTATTGTAAGTCATTCCCATTGTCCGTAACGCCGCATTTAACCGAATAATCCATAAAGAACGGAAATCTCTTTTTTTCAACTTTCTTCCGGTAAAAGCATAGTCACCGGCATGCAAGACCGTCTCTTTGGCTTTTTTGAATTGCTTGTGGCGGGTCATCCAATAACCCTTGGCCTGTTTCAATACCTTTTTGTGTCGTCTACGAGTAACCATTCCTCCTTTGACTCTTACCATATTTTTATTTAGCTAATTCCTAACATTTTTCGCAACTTGTTGCCCATTGTACCGGTAATGCTTTTAAGCTGTTTCAGGCTTCTAAGCTGTCGTTTGCTTTTATTTGAACGTAAATGTCGGCGAAAAGGTGACCGGTGCATTACCTTGCCGTTTCCCGATATTTTAAATCTTGAAGCGGCCGATTTTCTGGTTTTTTGTTTTGACATATTATTTTTTGCGGGCAACCACCGCTCGGATTACCCTTCCTTCAATTTTCGGTTCCTTGGAAATATTAACCTCGCCCAAACTAGCGACGAACTTCCTGACTAAATCAAAAGCCATGGGTTTCTTGGCCATTTCCCGACCCCGGAGGGCCAGATTTATCCGTAACTGATGACCTTCATCAAGAAACTCACGGCCTTTATGTTCCAACCTTTCCCGGTCGGCCGGACCGATAAAAAGCGACAGGCTTAAATCTTTGACGACGCTTTTTTTGACGCCTTTTTTGGCTTCCTTTTGTTTTTTTTCTTCCTGATACAAAAATTTCTTGAAATCGATTATCTTAGCAACCGGCGGTTGCGCGTGCGGCGCAATCAGTACCAGATCTAATTCTTTTTCCTGGGCAATCCGCAGAGCTTCAGCCTTTGTCATTACGCCGATCTGTTTTGCCTGATCGTCAATTACCCGTAAGGTTGGCGCCTCTATCCGGTAATTGGTGAAATAATATTTCCTCGGCTGATATGGCCTACGAATGATTCTCAATTTGGTCTTTTATCTTTTTAAGAAACTCATTAATACTGACTTGACCCAAATCTTTTCCTTCCCTTGTCCGCAAAGCAATCTTGTCTTTGCTTTGCGCTTCCTTCTCCCCTATTATAACCATATAGGGGATTTTTTGCAAGGTGGATTGACGGATTTTCTTACCTAATGTTAAGTTATCGTTGTTAATTTCTGCTCGGATATTATGGTTATTTAATTCAGCTAGGACTCTTTGGCTATAACCGATGAATTTATCGGAAACCGGCAGTATTGTCACCTGGACCGGCGACAGCCAGATCGGGAAAGCGCCGGTATAATTTTCGATCAATATTGCCAGAAATCTTTCAAGCGATCCGAGTGGCGCCCGGTGGATCATGACCGGGGTTTTTTCCTGGCCGTCCGGACCGATATATTTCAAGCCGAACCTTTCCGGCAGCATGAAATCAATCTGGACCGTACCGCACTGCCATTCGCGGCCCAGGGCGTCTTTGATCAGGAAATCGGCCTTCGGACCGTAGAAGGCGGCATCGCCTTCGGACACAGAATATTGCGAACCGCTTTTTTCAAGGGCGTCGATCGCTTTTTTCTGGGCTCTCTCCCACAGTTCGTCGCTGCCCAGGTATTTTTCCTTTTTGGAGCGGACGCCAAGCCTGACACGGTAATTGTCAAAACCAAAGACTTTATAAAGTCGTTGGATAAAGTTAAAAACCGACAAAAATTCTGTGACCGCCTGTTCCTCGGTACAAAAAATATGAGCATCATCCTGCGTAAATGCCCGGACACGCAAAAGACCGTTTAATTCGCCCGATTTCTCGTAGCGGTAAACGGCGGCAATTTCGGCGATCCGGAAAGGCAAATCGCGGTAGGAGCGCGGTTTAAATAAGTATGACTGGATATGCATTGGGCAGGTCATCGGCTTAACCAGGAATTCGTTGTCTTCCACCTCCATTGGTGTGTACATTTTGTCGCGGTACAAATCCCAGTGGCCACTTCTTTCCCACAAGGATTTCAAGCCGATATGCGGGCTGTAAACATGTTGAAAACCGAGCTTCGTTTGTTCCCGGACCATATAGTCTTCAATTTCCCGTCGTACAATGGCGCCTTTGGGTAACCATAATGTTAATCCTTGTCCGACTTGGGGCGAAATCGTAAATAATTCCAACGCCTGTCCCAATTTCCGGTGATCGCGTTTTTTTGCCTCGGTGAGTTGCCACAAATATTTATCCAATTCTTCTTTACTTGGATAGGCCGTGCCGTAAATCCGCGTCAGCATTTTGTTCTTTTCATTCCCCCGCCAGTAGGCGCCGGCAATCGATATTAATTTAAAATATTTAAGTTGTTCTTTGGGATTATCGACATGGCCACCTTCACACAAATCCCAGTAATCGCCGGATTTGTAAAAGCTTATTTTTTCGCCTTTTTTGGCAATTTCATCAATCAGCTCATGTTTGTACGGATTATCCGGATATTCATTTTTGGCTTCCTCGGTCGGTAATTCGTGTCGTACGAATTTGTCCCATCGTTTGGCGATTTCGTGCATTTTCTGTTCGATCTTCGGGAGATCGGCTTCCGAGACCGGATGGGAAAATTCGAAGTCAAAATAGAAACCGTTGTCGATCGCCGGGCCGATCGCTCGTTTTGTATCCGGCCACAATTTCATAACGGCTGCCGCCAACAAATGGGCGCAGGAATGCCGCAAATTTTTCAGATTTTGTTTTTCCATATAGAGTTTATTATAAACTATTATTACTATAGCATAAAAAACCCTCCTCTCGGAGGGATATTGCTGTCATGACACTACCCCTCTTTCAGGAGCCGGTAGCGGTAGTGGAATTAATATTTTGTATTTTCATGGTGGAGCCGACAGGACTTGAACCTGTGACCTTTACAATGTCAATGTAACGCTCTAGCCAACTGAGCTACGGCTCCTATTCAGTCAATTTTACCAAACAATTCCCCATTTTTAAACTCGGCAAGTTCAATGATTAAGTGCAACTACCTATAGTAAAATAAGATATGATAAAAGGTAGCTACAAGCACCTAAACGAACATGATCGGGTTCGAATAGAAGTGTATTTAAATGAGGGGAAATCTCAAT
>JAJYLO010000052.1 GCA_021787635.1 bacterium
AACGGAACTGCCAATCAACCAAGTTTTGCCTTGAAGAATATCGTCAACGGTGCCACCTATACATTTGGCGGCCAAACATTTGATCAATATATTACTTCTTTTGCAACGGCCGCCAAAAACTGGGGTTATCCTTTCTTCCTACGTTTTGACTGGGAAATGAACGGTTGGTGGCAATTTCCATGGAGTGTCCAACTCAACGGTAACGTTCCCCAAGACTACATCAATGCGTGGCAACATGTCCATAATATTTTTAGACAAGTGGGGGCAACAAACGTTACCTGGGTATGGTGTCCGAATATCTCAAGCGCCAATACAACGCCAGACTCCCAAGTCTATCCGGGAGATTCTTTTGTCGATTGGACATGTCTAGACGGTTACAATAAAGATACAACCAACTGGCAAACTTTTTCCCAAGTCTTTGCTGGTAGCAGTTATAACGGCAATCATAATAGTTATCAGGAGATTGTAAATCTCGCTCCCACAAAACCAGTTATGATTGGTGAAACAGCTTCGATAGAAGATCCAAATAATAATACTCACAAAGCATCATGGATTACTGATGCGTTTATTACCCAGTTACCCACTAACTTTCCAGCGGTTAAAGCAGTTGTTTGGTTCAATTGGAACGATAATAATACTACCAATACGTTCCCGATTGAATCTTCAAACAACGCTCAGACTGCCTTTGCTCAAGCTGTTGGAAACTCTTCTTATTATGCGGCCAACAATTTTAACGCGATCACGGTCTCACCTATTCTTCCAATTTCTCCCTTATATCCAACCGCCACTCCTGTTCCTTCCAGTACTCCATCTTCCACTCCAATCCCGACCATTAGCGTTGCTTCACCGTCAGTTACAATAACTTATCCGCTAAATGGTCAAGTTATACCGCGGTCGAGTAACATCACATTCACCGCCCAGATTACAAGTAGTTTAGGAATTTCTCGCGTGCAATTTTTGGTAAATAGATCTATTGTCTGTACTGATACCGTTTCTCCTTATTCTTGCCGATGGAAAGTACCGGGCAAAAAAGGAATCTATACGCTCACTGTATCGGCCACTAATATAAATAGTAACACCGGTACATCGGCACCGGTAAGTTTCACCGTAAAATAAGAAGCGATTATCCGATTTTCTGAAGATTCACTCTTCCCTGCTGGTCGATTTGGTAGACTTTGACTTTGATCCGGTCGCCGATGGCGACGACATCGTGGGGATTTTTGACGAATTTGTTGGACAATTTTGAGACATGGACCATTCCTTCCTTACCGGGTAAAAGCTCGACGAAAGCGCCAAATGGCAAAATCCTTTTGACTGTCCCTTCAAATTCTTCCCCGACTTGGATCTCGCGGGTGATATTGGAAATGGCTTGCACCGCTTCCTCGACTTTGTTTTTGTTAATCCCGCTTATCGTCACTTTGCCGTCATCGGAGACGTTGATGTCGGTATCTGTCCGGGCAATCAGAGCGCGGATATTTTTGCCGCCCGGGCCGATGATTTCTCCGATTTTATCCTGCGGTGGAGTAAGGACGACCACTTTGGGGGCAAACTGGGAAATTTCTTTCCGCGATTTATCGATCGCTTTGTTCATAACGCTTAAAATATAAAGGCGCGCTTTTTTTGCTTTAGCAAGAATTTCATTGATCATTTCATCAGTCAAACCATTGTTTTTAACATCCAACTGGATGGCGGTAATACCTTCGGCCGTGCCGGCCACTTTGAAGTCCATTTCTCCGGAGAAATCTTCGATTCCCATAATATCGGTCAAAACCAGATAATCGTCATCAGATTTTGTCAGAAGACCCATGGCGATACCGGCGACCGGTGCTTTGATCGGAACTCCCGCATCCATTAATGCTAGTGATGAACCGCAGGTCGAGGCCATTGAGGTCGAACCGTTGGACGACATTACTTCGGAGACGACGTGAATCGTATACGGAAAATCTTTTTGCGCCGGCAAGACCGGCTCGATTGCTTTTTCCGCCAAAGCGCCATGACCGATTTCCCGGCGTGACGGAAAACCAATCCGGCCGGTTTCCCCGACCGAGTACGGCGGCATGTAATAATGATGGATATATCTTTTTGCTTCTTCGCCTTCCGGGCTTTCAATGAGCTGTTCTAAGCTTGGCGCTCCCAGCGTCACGATCGACATCACTTGCGTATCACCGCGATGGAAAAGTGCGGAGCCGTGAGTCCGAGGAAGAACGGAAACTTCCGCTCCGATTTCCCGAATGTCGTCCGGTCCGCGGCCGTCAATCCGTTTTTTGGTTTTGAGGACTTTCTCGCGGATCATTTGCTTGGTGAGATAATCGATTACTTTCGTTACCATTTTCCGTTCGAATTCGTCCTTATATTTTTCCATGACCGCTTCGACAACAACCTGCAATGCTTCCTCATCATCGAATTCTTTTTCTGCCTTTTTCAAAATTAATTCGTCAAGATTCTTTTTAAAATCATTTTTAATGATTTTGACCAGTTTTTCGTCGTAAAGCGGTTCGTCGTTGATCATTTTCGGTTTACCCGCTTTTTTTTGCAGTTTTTCGATGAAATCGATCACTTTATTGTTCTCGACTTTGGCTAAGCGAGTGCCTTCCTCAATCACGTCTTCATCCAATTCTTCCGCTTTGGTTTCGATCATGACCACTTTTTCTTTATTGGAAGAAACGATCAGGTCCAGAACCGAGTATTGTTGCACTTGCGTCGTCGGATTAACCGTAAATGAACCTTTGTTTTCGTTTTTAATGTAGGCAATGCGCATTGTGCTGATCGGTCCGTTCCACGGTATCGACGACAGATGTAATGCGGCCGAAACAGCCATTGCCGCCAAGATTTCCGGCGAATTTTCACCGTCGACGGACAATAGCGTAATGATGATTTGAATATCGCGACGGAAATTTTTCGGGAAAAGCGGGCGGATAGAACGGTCGATCAGACGCGCTTTCAGGATGGCATCGTCGGATGGCCGGCCTTCCCGTTTCACCCAGCGCGAACCCTTGATTCTTCCACCGGCATAAAGCTTTTCGACGTATTCGACCGACAACGGCAGATAATCGATATCTTCATGGTTGCGGCCAACAGTGACGGTCACCAAAACACAGGTTTCCCCCAATTGGGCGAAAATCGATTGCGTCGCCGAGTTTGCCAACTTTCCGGTCTGGAATGTTAACTTCTGACCATTAATTTCAATCGAATCTTCTATCATAGTTATCGAAGGTCTTATTTCTTTAAATTTAATTCTTTTATTAATTTTTTATAACGTTTGTCGTCCAGCTTCTGAAGATAATTCAGAATTCGGCGTCTTTTGGCAATCACTTTCAGTAAACCCCGTCGGGAATGATTGTCTTTTTTGTTGATGCCAAGATGTTCTGCCAACCGGTCGATTTTCTGGGTCAGAAGGGCCACTTGTACTTCCGGCGAACCGGTATCCCCTTTTCTTTGGGCGAATTTTTCGATTACTTTTTGCTTCTCATCAGGCAATTTAACCATGGTTTTACATTATAATGGATAAATATGATACTTGCAAGTGAACTGATCGTCATTACGCTAATTATCCTTTTCGTTCCACCCGGAACCGCTACTATTATATTACTGATCGCTCTTGTTGCCATAGCCGTCTATACATTCTGCCGCTTTAAGTTGCCCAAAAAATTCTCCTTTTTGGCATCATTTCTGACCGGGTCGCTGCTGTCCATACTGGCTCTGGGTGTTTTTGATATAATCAATATTGTCCTTCTGGCTAGCCTATTTATCGGCTTGACGATTTTGTTAAAATAATAGTATGAACAAGAAATATTTTTATATCACCACGACTGCCCCCTATGTTAATGCTAATCCCCATATCGGTTTCGCTTTGGAAATCATTCAAGCGGACGCGGTCGCCCGGTTTAAACGGCAATGCGGTTACACGGTCGCTTTTGGATTCGGCACCGATGAACACGGACAAAAAATTTACCAGAAAGCGTTGGAACAAAAAATTGATCCCCAAACATATTGCGATGAATATGCGCTCCGTTTCGACAGTTTAAAATCATTACTAAATTTGAGCTATGACCATTTTATCCGGACAACTGACGATAATCACGTCAAAGCCGCCCAGGAATTTTGGCGGATTTGCGATAGAAACGGTTATATTTACAAAAAAAATTACAAATTAAAATATTGTGTCGGCTGCGAGCTGGAAAAAACCGATTCCGAACTCGTCGAGGGCCGCTGCCCCCTTCATCCCAATTTGCCGCTGGAAATCATCGAGGAAGAGAATTATTTTTTTAAATTCTCCGCCTTCCAAAAAAAATTGCTCGATTTTTACGAAAAAAACCCCCGGTTTGTCGTTCCGGATTTCCGGTTCAACGAAATTAAAACTTTCGTCAAAAAAGGCCTTGAGGATTTCAGCATTTCACGGCTTAAAAACAAAATGCCGTGGGGGGTGGATGTACCGGACGATCCGGAACATGTGATGTATGTTTGGTTTGATGCTTTGGTTTTTTATATCTCCACTCTCGGCTGGCCGGAAAAAAATACCGAATATGATCAATATTGGCCGGGTATCCAGGTCGCCGGCAAGGACAATTTACGCCAGCAAACGGCCATTTGGCAGGCGATGCTCTTGGCCGTCGGGCTGCCGAATACAAAACAGGTTTTCATCCACGGCTTTATCACATCAGATGGGCAAAAAATGAGCAAAAGTCTGGGCAATATCATTAATCCTTTTAATCTGGTAAAAACATACGGCGTCGATGCCGTCCGTTATTATTTGCTTAAAGAGATTCCGCCGGCGGCCGATGGCGATTTCTCCCATAGCCGGATGAAGGAAATATACAATGCCGACTTAGCCAATGAATTAGGTAATTTAATTTCCAGGATAACCACGTTGGCGGCCAACGATAAGCTGGAACTCCCACCGGTTATCAAACAAGAATGGCATCAAAGCACAATCAAACAATTTGATTCTTATAAATTTAACGGTATCTTGGATGATCTCTGGGAAGTCATTAAGGAGCTGAACCGGCAAACGAACGATTTCGCTCCATGGAATAAACAACCGGAGGAACGGAAAGAATTCCTGCGAAAAACGCTCTTCGATCTCCATCAGGTTGGCTATAATCTCCAACCGTTTTTACCAGAAACAGCGCAAAAAATTATCGATGCTACTTCTGGTAAAATTAAAAAAGCACCCGCCTTATTTCCCAGATTATCCATATGAAAAAGAAAGCACCCAATTTTACGCCAATAAAAACGCTCCAACGCGAGACGCGGCAGTGGAAAAAAAAGCAAATTATCGGCCTGATTATTGCCATTATCATTGCCTTCTCCTTAGGTTCATATTTTTATATTTTTTATAAGCTGCCTTCTCCCTCCAGCCTGAAAAACTACAAAATATTTCCGCTTTCCACCCATATCTACGACCGCAACGGCAAGCTTCTTTATGAAATCTATCGTGACCAAAACAGAACCCCCATTGCCCTTAGCCAATTGCCATCATATATTGGCGAAGCAACTGTAGCCATTGAAGATAAAGATTTTTATCATCATGGAGGGATCTCGATTGTTTCCGGAATTTTACGGGCGATTAAGGACATGATTCTTCGTCACAACCTGCAGGGCGGGTCCACTCTCACGCAGCAACTGGTAAAAGGCGCCCTACTGACACCGGAAAGGACTATTCAGCGGAAACTTAAAGAAATTGTTTTGGCTCTATGGACAGAAAAAGTATTTACCAAAAATCAAATCCTGGAAATGTATTTAAACCAGGTGCCATATGGCGGCGCTTCCTACGGTATCGAAGAAGCGGCCAAACTGTATTTCAACAAGGATGCCAAAAATCTAACATTGGTGGAGGCCGCCACATTAGCCGGACTACCACAGGCACCATCGCTTTATTCGCCGTACAACGATCCGAATTTGACTGTCACCCGCCGCAACGAAGTTTTAAAAGCGATGTATGACCAGAAATATATCGATAAAAACACTTACAAACAATCAATTAACGCTCCCCTTAGCTTTAAACCCTTATCGACCACGATCCATGCCCCCCACTTTGTTTTTTACGTCAAATCGCTGCTCGACAATATGTACGGCATAAATCAAGTAGAGGAAGGCGGTTTGAAAGTGACGAC
>JAJYLO010000053.1 GCA_021787635.1 bacterium
CCAGCTTGTGGGCAGTATCGTCATTATTGGTACAAAGCAACCTTAAAGCATTGATCGCATGCTCCAATCGGCCGACGGCATTAATCCGCGGGGCGATGATGAAACCGATTTCATAAGGAGTAATCTTCCGGCCGTCAATGCCAGCCTCTTTAATAATATGCTTCAGACCGATCCGTTTGCAACCGTTAAATGCGTCCAGCCCATGTTTGACGAGACTTCTGGTCGGACCGATTAAGGGAACCAGGTCGGCGATGGATCCGATCGAGGACAGAGCGAGATAATCGGATTTAAAGTAAGTAGCTAGTAGTTGGTAGTTAGTAGTTAGGGATTTAAAATGTTCAAATATTTCTTTGGCGAAGAAATAGGCGACACCGCTGCCGGATAAAGCAGGAATATGAAAAATAGCGTACGCATCTTCGGGGATTTTATCCGGCTTGAGATGGTGATCGGTGACGATGACGTCGATGCCGAGTGATTTGGCGTATTTTATTTTTTCCTGCGCTGATATGCCATGATCAACGCTGATAATAAGTGACGGGTTAAATTCTTTTTTGACGGTATCAATACCTTTGACGGAAAAACCATAACCTTCAAGCTGCCGGTGAGGGACATAAGGCATAACTTTAAATCCTAAAAGGTGAAGCGTTTCCCACAGCACGGCGCCACCGGTAATGCCGTCCGCGTCATAATCGGTATAGACAACAATTGTTTCCTCGTTTTTTTTTACTTTTCCCAATAATTTAATCGTTTTTTCCCTTTCTTTTTTAAAACCGAAATCAGCAAGATGGATTTTTAGCGGGGAAAGCGGGTTAAGAAATTCCTCAACATCCTTGATCTGCCTGTTTTTCAGCAATAAATCGATTATTGTTTCGTTGTTAATCTTGTCGCCGGGACGGAATTCGTGTTTGACGGTGATTTTCATGAACGTTGTTATTCTATCAACTCTTTTTGTCGAATGTTGTCTGATATTAAATTTGAAGATGTCAGTTTTTGCCCCAGATTTTGAAAATTCTTACTCACCTGGACCGATTGGTTGTAGGCATTACTAATGTGTTTATTGAGGATGGATAAAGCCTCATCCGATTTTTCGTAGTCTTTTTTGATAGCCCGCAAAATATTGAGGATTTCCTTCGTCTGCGTCTGGATGCGGACGCCTTCAAAAGACATGAGGATCGCTTTCATGTAAGCGTAAAAACTCATTGGTGAAACCGGTAATATTCGTTTGCTACCGGCGAAATCAAACAGTTCGTTGTTGTTGATAATTTCATAATAAACCGATTCTGACGGGATATACATTAAAGCATAATCGAGTGTCCCTTCGGTTACCAGAATATATTTTTTGGCAATATCTTGAATATGTTTTTTGACGTCGGCGACAAATTCCTTACGGATTTTTTCTTTGGATTCACCGTCTTTTTCGTCCATCAACCGGCGGAAATTACCCATCGGGAATTTGGAATCGATGGGGAGCAATCCTTGCGAGGTTTTGATAATAGCATCGACTTTTTCGCCATTACGGAAACTGTATTGCAGTTTATAAGTATCGCTGGGCAGATATTGCGTCAATAGTTCCTTTAGAATCTGTTCTCCGATATCGCCACGCAGTTTCGGCGATTGTAAAAATTGCTGCAAATCCTGCATTGACCGGCCGATCTCGGAAAATTCGCCGATCGATCGTTGCACTTGAGCGAAGAGTTCCAAATTTCTCGATAGTCGTTGATCAATCTCACTAGAAGACGTATCGATCCGCCGACTGATATCGCTAAATAAGTTCTGCAGGTTGTTAATCCATGTTTTTATGATGAAGAGAATAAATATGACCAGACAGAGAATGATGATTAATACCGTGGTTGAGTTCACGATACCATTATAGCAGAGTTAACCTAAGTCTCCGCTTGCCGCGGCGCGGAAGATTTTCGGTTTAAGCCAATCCTGCGGCTGCTTTTCTTTTTCCACGTTTTCAATCGGTTTGGGATTATTTTGAGACGGTTGATACTCGCGATTAGGCCGTGATTGGAAACCCATGTCGGGTTTGCGGAGTACTTTTTTGACGGCGCCCATTCGTAAAAGGGCAGCGATATGCTCAAACGTATCGGCATTGACCGAATAGGACGTGAAATTATTGGTCGCCGAAGAAACGCCGGCATAAAGATTGGTCGCCATATCGCGGTCCATTTCGATCTGGAGGTTTTGCAGAATCGATAGAACCAGTTCTGAAATCGATGACGCCGTTTTATTGACAAAATTGACCGTGCCGAAAAAAGCATTCGTCAAATGCCGATCGACATTGATAATGTCATGACCGATAAATTGATTTTGATTGTCAGAATATATATTTCCTAAACTGTTGAGATTGGGGGCGTCAAGCGTAATGATGAAATCGACTGTCCCGCCGGTATAGTTATATTTAACCTGCTGGGGATCAAGCTTCGGAAAACCTTGGCGGGGAGCAACGATTAAATTAAAAGAATTGCCCTGGATATTGTAATCAACTTTGTCGATTGATCCTTCAGTATAAGGAAAAGAGATAACCAGATTGTCGCCGGAACCTACCAGATTGTTCTGAATTTTATCGGTACCGACCAAGTCGAATTGTGGTTTTCCGCTACAGGCCAAAGTCAGGGATTTGCTCATTTTCGTTAACCCTAAATATAAAGCGCAGGCAGCCGCGGTAGCATCGGCGGTTGGGTTTGATGATAAAACAATCGCACCTGAATTACCTTTCGTTACAACTTCATGCAGTTTGGCTAAGGCGTTCTGGTTATTATCCATAATACTATGAGATAGATTTTACCACATCACCTATCTGCATGTCAAGTGTAGAGCCTAATATTATGCCGGCTTCCTGGTCCTTTTTAACCTCGTTGACAGTTTTAGCCCGGATGCGAAGAGAAACCAGCTTCGATTTGCCGAATTGCTTGTTTTGTCGATAAAGTTCAAGCTCATCACCGAGGCTAATTTTACCTTTGGTAACTTTAACGCCATAGATCTTTTCCCCTTCAATTATGAAATTGGCCAGGATTTTGGCTTCGCCTTTTAAATGTTTTTCTTTTTCCTCTTTTTCCTGCATTAATTCGGTCACTTCCGTTAATTCTTCCAATAGCTCATAAATAATATTATAGGTTTTAATAATCACTTTTTCCTGTTTGGCCAGTTCCCGGACTTCCGGAGTAATATTGACGGCAAAGCCGACAATGACCGAACCAGTGGTTTTTGCCAGGAAAACATCCGATTTATTGACATCGCCGACCGCTTTCAGAACAACTTTGACTTTATTATTCTTTGTAAGCGTATTATTGATCGCTTCCAGTGATCCCTGGGAGTCGGCTTTGATGACAAGTGACAATTTCTTTTCCTCGGTTTTGGTCGTAAGAAAAGCGGCCATATCGATTTTTTGAGGGATTACTTGATTTTTTGCTTCACTGGTTGTTATTTGTGGTTTATTCGTAATTAATGTACCAACATCGGGTAATTCCTGAAAACCGATAAGTTCAAAGGGCGTCGAAGGAAAAACGGCCGATACTGTTTGACCTAAATCATTTATCATGGAGCGGATACGGGCCTTTTGGCTACCGGCAAAAATATCATCACCGACTTTTAACTGGCCGTTTTTAATGACGGCGGAAGTGGTGACGCCGCGGCGGTCTTTTTTGGTTTCAATAATATAGGCGGCCGGATCGGCTTCGGGATCATAAGTCATGTTTAAATCCGAAGCCATCAAAAGGATCATTTCCAGGAGTTCCTGTATGCCCTGGCCGGTTTTGGCGGAAATCGGGAGGGCCGGGACATTGCCGCCTTTGCCTTCGACCATCACTTCCTGCTTAAGCAAATCGTTTTTGACTTTTTCCGGTTTGGCGTCGGGCAAATCGGATTTATTCAGGGCGACAATATAAGGAATTTTAGCTGTTTTGATATGGTAAATCGACTCAACCGTTTGGGGCATGACTGAATCCTTGGCATCAATTATGAGAATAGCCAAATCAGCGACATTGGCGCCCCGGGCACGAAGAAACGAAAAAGCTTCATGGCCGGGAGTATCGATAAAAGTGATTTTATCCGTTTTATATCCTTTGATGCCGGTGGTAATTTCGTAGGCACCGATTTGTTGGGTGATACCGCCGTGTTCTTTGGCCGCCAGCCGGCTTTTGCGGATATAATCCAGCAAAGTGGTTTTGCCATGATCGACGTGGCCTAATATTGTGACAATTGGTGATCGGGGAGTCATTAATTTGAAATTTAAAATTAAAAATTAGTTTGCCGGTATTTCTTTACTAGTGTTTGGAGTATTTTTTTTCGGTGCTTCAAGAGTTTCCGTTTTCATCTGCACGATATCGATTTCGAATCCGGTCAGCCGAGAGGCCAGATTGACATTGATTCCGCCTTTCCCGATCGCCAGTGGCGCTTCTTTTACATCGACGCTCACTTTGGCCGTATGGTTTGTAATTTCGACACCAGTGATTTTTGCCGGCGATAGGGAAGCGATCAAGAATAATTTATCGTCCTTATTCCACTGGATAATATCGATTTTTTCCAGGCCACCCAATTCGTCGGTGACCGTCTGCACCCGGACGCCTTTCTGGCCGACGCAGGCGCCAACCGGATCGACACCGCCTTGAGCGCTATAAACAGCAATTTTGGCCCGTTCGCCCGGCTCGCGAGCCACTTTTTTAATTTCGACCGTCCCATTACCGATTTCCGGCACTTCCCGTTTGAAAAGTTCCTCAATGAGCCGTGGATCAGTACGGGAAACGATGATTCGCGGATTACCGAATTTATCATCGGAAATTTCCTTGAGGTAAATAACTAAAGTATTATTAACCTGATAATGTTCATTTTTGATTTGTTCCTCTTTGGGTAAGACTGCTTCCGCTTTGCCGATGTCTAAGTAAGCATTGTAGCCGTCATAGCGAATAATTCGGCCGCGGACGATCATACCAATTTGTGATTTATAGTGGGCGATGACTGTCTTTTTTTCCGCTTCGCGGATTTTTTGCAAAATTACCTGTTTGGCAGTCTGGGCGGCAATCCGGCCGAATCCCGGCGGAGTAATGTCTTTATCCGCTTCCAAAATTTTCGTTTCGCCGGTGATCTTGCTGACTTTGGCGATTATTTCCGCTTCGACTTTAGCAGGATATTCCCGTTTATAAGCAGCGATAATAGCGGCCTCAATGGAAGCAATGACTTCATCAGGGGAAATTCCCCGTTCGGTCGCTACCTGATTTAATGCCAGCGAAAATTCCGATTTTATGATTGTCATAGCCTCATTTTATCACATAAAGAGGGAATTGGGAAGGAGATTATTTTTTTCCTTCCGGCGATTTATCGGAAGCAGGAGCGGAAGTTTCAATCTTTTTAGTATTTTCGGTTGTCGCCGCACCTTCAACGGGAGTTTCACCTTCAACCGCTTTTTCCTCACCGATGACTTCGGTGGCGACCGCTGCCGTTTCCGCTGTCGTGCTTTCTTCTTTGTGAGCGACGACGGAAACGATAACATGGTCAGCCGGGGTTTTGACTTCGTATTTAGTAGATTTAGCCAAATCGGCGACTTTAATTTCCTGGCCTAATTCCTTAATCGTTGAGATATCGACTTCAATTGTCTGGGGAATATTTTCCGGTAAAGCTTCAATCAGTAAGTTTTCGGTTTGTGTCAGCAGGACACCGCCTTTTTGGCTAACCGCTTCGGAAACACCGATGACTTTAACCGGTACTTCAGTTTGGATTTTCTTGGTAAGATCGATTTTGCGGAAATCAATATGCAAAATGGCGTCGGAGACCGGATGCTTTTGCAAATGTTTAATCATGACCGGTACTTGCTGGGAATCATATTTGAGATAGATAATACCGGTTTCCTTGGCTACTCTATAGGCCGCGATGAACTCCTTGAAATTGACGGTGACAGCATGGGATTTGAAATCGGGAGCGAAAATATTGGGCG
>JAJYLO010000054.1 GCA_021787635.1 bacterium
GCCACAACGTTTGATCAGTACGACCGATGCGGCGCGGACGTCTTTTGAAGAAATTGCCTGGCGGGTGAGCGGCACTTCTTATGAATTCGTTCCCAAAGGCGTCGCCACCAAAAAAACCGTTTTGGGGACGACAACTCTGGCGATCAATAAAAATGAGTTGCCGCAATCGCCTTATCAAATAGTTAGCGGTCAGGCGAATGTCATAACCGATAAAAATAATTTCAGTGATAAATCATTTATCATTGATGCGTCAACACCCACGGCTTTTCGTCTTAACACTTATTATTTTCCCGGCTGGACGGCGGCTATCGATAGCCGAAAAACGGTGATTGACGACAATAATCCGTTAAAGTTGATTACCGTCAATGTCCCGGCGGGCCGTCATCAATTATCTTTCCGTTTTACCGATACGCCGGTGCGGATCTTGAGCGATTGGTTGTCAATAATATCGGTCATTTTAGTTTTGGCCGTTAGCGGGTGGGAAGTAAAAAATACATTGGCAAGCCATCATAAAAGCGGAAAACGAGCTTAATATCGTTTTTCGTCAAGCCAAAATACGGCAATTCATCTTCACGGATAAGGCACAAGTTGCTACTATTTTTTACACATACTTTCTTCATCTGATTGAGTGTCAGCGTTTTTGTTTTGAAATTGGTGTTCTGAAAAAAATTAATATAACGGTCCAGTTTGCCCGCCGACGATTCGCTTAATATTAACGGTTGCGACAGGTGGCGGTTGTTGAAATATTGAATGGTTGCCTGCTCGGCATAACCCCATTCAAAGGAACTTTTTTTATCGAAATGATTGTAGGCCAGTTCCTGATAAAAAACAATATTGGTGATAACAATAATAATGATTAGAGGAAGCAATCGGTTTCTCGCCAGAAAATAATAACCGCTGCCGATGACGATACTTAAATAATAAAAAATCAGCAGGCCGCGGTAGGTGTTGAGAGATGAATCGGTTGACAGGAAATAAAAAACGATACCGGTAGCAAAAAGGAAGTTGAGTGGATTGACCAGTTTCTCCGCCCCCTTTTTCAGGTATAAAAAATACCAGCCGGCAAATAAGAAAAACAAATCAACATACATGAAAAAACCGGTCAGGGGAATATGGAGGGCGGATGAGACCGTATCGCCGGCAAAAAAAAGGTTGCGTAAATCGAGGATTTTAAATAAATCGTTCAAATCGGCGGAAACTATCCGCCGGTCGGAAAAGGCAAAAGTTAAAACGGCAATTATCAAATATTTCAGTTTGTTATTCGGTAGCAGAGCGAGGGAGGCGGCGATCAGGAAAAGGAAAACGACGTAAATATTGAGAAACCGCGAGAGTACAAAGAGCCAGGGGGCGAAAGTCAGGGATATGCCGGCGGCGATTCCCAGCCAAAATTTTCCAGATTGTTTGTATATGAAATAAAAAGTCAGCAAACTGACAACTGCGGATATAATTACTGCCAGATAGCGGAAGGAATAATCGCCGATTACCGGATGGAAACCGAATCGCTGCAGCAGATCAATTTCCGTCAAGGACAAACTGTTCGGGCTTTTACCGATCAGCAATCCTTTAAACAGCAGATTGGCAATAAAAAGCAATATGGCGGCAGTCATAATTTCATGGAAAACATGTAAAGAGAAACGTCGTTATATTTAAGAACTGGTAACACCGGGCTGAAGCGTAAATTGTTGGGTTGTAAAACGAAAAGGTTTCTTTCGTCGGCATTCATGAAAACAGCGACGGTTTTGTTTTTCAGTTTCAAGCCGGCGAGGTCTTTGGTAGTCGTATCGTCAACAAAAAGATATTTATCGAAACGGTTGACGATAAACCAGCTGTCTTTGGTGGTAAATTGCCGTTCCTGCCAATATTTTGATGGAGAATATTGCTGGCAAAAAAGCGGAAAAATATAGGAGACATTGTCGATCTTCCGGGGAACGATGAAATAATCGAAGCGGCTGTAATTTTGTTTTTCCAACTGACAAATTTTATTTTCCCGAGCAGCATAAATCTGGCCATAATCGCGGGGATAAGTATAATAAAAAAATTTAAAATAGGCATAAAGGTTGACGGCGAGAATGATAATGACGATGGTGGCCGATAACTTTTTGCGTCCAAGTAGATAGACGGCGGCATAAGCACTTAGTATTTCCCAGGTGCCAAGAGCGGCCAAATCGCGTTTGCCGCTTCCGCCTTCGGTAATCGCCGACGGGATGGGGGCGACCAGTATCAGGGCCAGTAATAACAGATATGTCAGCCGTTCACGGCGATTGCGGGCGCCGGTGATTTTACCGATAAGAAGAATTAGGCCAAGATAGTAGAAGGGTAGTAAAATCAGATGAAGCGGCGGCCAGAAGCTTTCAGACACATCGGTCTGATGTTTGAAATTGACGAGGAAATCGGAAGAAAACATGGCCAGGTAATTGCTGCTTAAAGTGACGCCGAAAAACGTGACCTTGTTGTGAAAAATCCTGGACAACAGATTGTTTTTATCGTGGTCGCGGAATTCGTTTATTTGGAGGACGACGCCTTTTTTCTGGCCGAAAATTCCGACATATTGGAGACGGGAACTGATACTGATTGCTGACTGCTTATAGATGACAAATAAGGATAAAAGACAGATGGTAAGCGGAATAACAAACCACCGGCGGTTAGTTTTGACGCTTATAAAATTAATGATAAATATAGTAATCATTAATAAAGGAGAAACAATCCGGGCGAGATTGTAAGAAAACATTGACAGGATAAGAAGCAGAATAGAAATAATAAACAACAGTAATCGCTTAGTTTTTAGAAAATATAATTCCGCGAGGAAACCGGCACCGATTAAGAAAACGGATAACATCATGCCGTCGCCGGCGATCCGCGAATAAAAAATGCCGAAGGGGGAAACGGCGAGCAAAAAAGCCGTCAGCAGGGAAATTTTTTTATTTTTAAATATCAGATCGGCGATAAAAAACCAGACAAGAATAAGGAGTGAACCCGTCAACGTATTGATAAATCGGGTCGTTGTGATATTCAACCCAAATAATTTGACGACACCGGCAGTGAGATAAATATACAGCGGATTTTTGTAATCGCCAAAGGCTGGAAAAATAAGCGGCAGTTTATTACCCCATTCGTCGCGTCCGGTTTGGGCAATGGAATAGGCATTGTAGCCGACGCTTGCCTCATCCCATTCTGGGCCGGGAGGGATGGAACCGAGTTTATAGAAACGGAGAAAGCAACCGAGAATTATTATTAAAAATAATAATATTAAAGTAGTTTTTTTGTTATTCATTTAAAAGAATAATTATTCTTTTGTCAGTTCATATAATCGTATAACGGATTTATTCCCCGGTTTTTCGTAGGACTGAAGCAGTTTGACCGGCCAGGTGGCAGACAGCTCGTTCTGATAAACAGTGACGACATAAATATTATTGGTGGCCAACTGTGATTGGTAGGGTTGAATATCTTTTAGCACGAGCGGCCAAAAGGCTTTAACGAAAATTTTGTCTGCCGGCCGGACAAAAACGCTGATGACATCGCCGGCCATGCCAAAATTGCCTTCGGTGAGGATGATGGCCGGTTTGCTGGCCGTCTGCGACCGGACGTAGTTGACAATTTCCCTGATGCCGTAACCGTTGCTGCCGCCTTCGATATATTGGCCACGGTCAATCGGCGGCAGGGGCACGTTTTGATAATGAAAAAGAGTGGTGTAATCGAAATAGGCAACGGAGATTAGAAATAAAATCAGTCCGACTAAAACGATATTTTTCCGTTTCTTTTCCATTTCAACCAGGAGATAGCTTAGGAAAATGGCGGACAGGCTGGCAAACAGTATGATATAACGCGGATAAAGAACGCGGGCGATAAAAGCGATGACCAAATAGGGAATAAAAAGCCACAGGCCCAGATATATGCCCAGTTTGCGGTTATTTTTCAAAAGGAGGAACCAGCCCAACAGACCGATAATCGGCAAAAAATAGCCTGACTCGGTCAGGATGTAATAGGGAATAATATAGAAATTGAACTGGAAACTGCCGAAGGGGTTTTTGAGGAGTTCCGGTACCGTCAGGATAAAGGTATAGTTTTTTTCGGCGACGAAATGGAGAAATGGCGATAGTCGTTGAACATTGTAAATAACAAAAGCCAAGAAGGCAACGACGGCATAAAGAATAAAATAGTTAATGATTTTTTTTAGGTTACCGATAAGCACGGGCGCAAAAACGGCCAATCCGACAAAAAGCTGGGCAGTCGATTTGGCCAGAAGGGAGATACCGGCAACCAGACCGTAGATAATCGCCACATCGAGCCGTAAAGTGCGGGCCAAAAAAATCGAGAAAAAAAGCAGCCAGATAAATGTAGTGTTGACGCCCGAATCCATGAGAGCGAGCCGGTCGTAAAATAAAAAATAGGGTGTGAAAATATAAAGAAATGCGCCGATATATGCCGCTTTTTTTCCGAAAAGATAATAAATGAGGACAAAAATGCCGATCAGGGAAGTCAGTCCGGTGGCGACGCCAAACAGGCGGCCGGCCAAAAGGGCATTATTGGGAAAAAGTTTCAGTAAAGGAATTGTCGCCCAGGTCTGGAGCGGCTGGCGGCCGTCGGTAAGGGAGATAAAACGCCAGGTGGCGTCATGCCAGGCGGTTTTGGCCCACTGGATATAGATACCTTCGTCAGTGAAAATCGGGAACTTCTGGATATTGACCAGGCGGGTAAGGAAATAGAGGGTCAGCATGACGATCATCAGAATGACGTCGCGGCGGGAAAAATGCTTGCGGATTGTTTTAATGATGGCGAAAATATCAAACATAGTTAAAATCAAAAATAATCGTTATGAAATCCTCAATATTCGTTTGCTGGCCTCCGCGGAAGCCTTCCGGGTAAACCGGTATCCCAAGTCGGCGCAAATAAACATCTTCGGATTTATCAAATATTTTTGGTTTTTAATTTGTAATTTTAATTTTTTATTTTTGATGTTTAATTTTGGTCTTTACTAGCAATTGTAACATGAGTGGTATTAAAACGTAAATCGGGAAAAAAAGCATCAGCAAATACCGCGGGGAAATCGGCAGATAACACAAGTAGGTGGTAAATAAAATCGTCCAGACTGACAGCAATAACAACGCCGGTTCAACCTTTTTTCGCCGGAAATATATAATCAAAACGTAAAAGGAAATGATTATTCCCGCCAGGAAAAAGACCGGCCAGAAAATTGTCCAGCGATCAAACTGGATATAAAGTTTATTTCCCCACCAGACTTTCCACTGGTTGAAAAGAATGAGAGTGAGAGCGTCGCCGATGAATTTGCTGCTTTGGACGGAATTATTTTTCCAGAAAAGAAAAATCCATTTCTGGGCTCCGGCGAATTTCCGCAGGGAGTTACCGGCGGTAAAAAAATTCCAGTAGGTGATGGTATAGGTTATTAAAGTTAGAAAGACAGTCGTCGATAAATAAGCCAGCATGGTTTTTACCGGTTTATGCAGCAAGAGAAGCAGGATACTGGTACTGGCAAGGACGACAAAAACGGGCAAATACAATTTTGTCGACGCCAGGCAACCCAGTACGACCGCCGATAAAATCAGTTTGCCCATCCCGTGTTTTTTTAACCAGGCGAGAAATACCCAAAAATACAAAAGAAGAAAAAAGACCTGGATAATATCGAGAATCGGTGAGTGGATTATCTGGTCAATAAACATTGAATCGGTCGTTAAAAAAAAGATTCCCAGCGATGCCATGGTTGCGGAGCCGGTTACCTGGTAAATAATTGCCGCCAGTATAATAATATTGCCCAGGGCAAAAAGCAGGGAAACGATCCGGTTGTTGCCGGTAAGGAGGGTGACCCAGCCGACGATGTATTTTCCCAAAGGCGGATGATCGGAGTTAATAAGCACCGGGTTCATGCCG
>JAJYLO010000055.1 GCA_021787635.1 bacterium
TGATCCGGTGTACAGCAAAATTACCGTCCAGCGGCCGCCAAAAAATATCAGCAAACGGCTGGCAGCCCTTATTTCCGAAATTGCCCTCGATACCTACAATATTCTTGACTGCCACGATTATGGACGTGTTGAACTCCGCGTCGATAAAAACGGTAATCCTTACGTTCTTGAATTGAATCCCAATCCATCAATCAATATTAATGATTGTGTCCCTGCTTGTGCGGAAATGGTGGGGATGGATTACGGCGATTTTCTGGAAGACATCATCCGCATGGCGATCAAGCGTTATAAAAACAAACCCCCCTATTACCATCTGCAGACGAATTTGATGTAGAGAAAAGTTATTTTTTATCTGAAATAATCATAGTTAATCGGTCGATTCCGATGCCAATACCGGCATAGGTTTTGCCGGATTCATCCAGCGTTTTTAATGCGCTTAAAAAATCCTCATCAACCGGGTAATTGTTTTTTTTCTTCTGCGATTCAAAAACTTTCTTAACCGATTTCCAATCAGTATTTTCGGTGTTGCCGTTTCCCAACTCAATACCATTAACGTAAAACTCGAAACGATCAGTTAGTAGCGGATTATCTTTTTTCGGTTTTGCCAACGGTGAAATTTTTGCCGGAAAATCGGTCACGAAACAAGCCGTTTTCGGCAAATGGGATTCGATTTCATTGCAGAATATTTGGTCATAATCAGCGCGTTTCTTTTCGTCATTCGTCAATTCAATTAAATCGTATTTCGTATATTTTTTAAATAATTCCGGTAACGAAAATATCGGCCATTCAATTTGAAAATTGAAAATTGAGAATTGAGAATTGATCGATGCGATTAATTCCTTTACGTCATCCATGATTTGGTGGTAATCGGCATCAGTTCGGTACCATTCAAGCATAAGAAATTCGGGCGAATGAAGCGGGCTTTCCTGTTCCAGGTTACGGAACGAATGGCCGATACTGAAGCAGTTGCCAATGCCTTTGGCAAGTGCCAGTTTCAAACTTCTCTCCGGTGACATCGGTAAAAAAAATGTTTGCTCTCCCCGATTAGTCTTCCAACAAGTTATAAATGGGTAAAGATTCGGCTCGTTGGGAATTGCATTATTGAGAACAGGAACAATTATTTCATGGAAATTCAGTTGATAAAAAAAATTCCTGATTGATTTAATTATTTGTTCCCGAATAAGAATCAGCTGTAGATCGGCCATAGTTTAGTTGTTACCAAATTAGTCACGATCGTGATCAACTTAGTAATTTAAAATTTTCTTCATGCCACACATAAAATCCGGTTGAATACAATTGCAGCACGATGTTTGTAATTTCTTTTTGAATGATTCAATTAAATGATTAATTGTATCATCAATTGTCCCGATCGGTTCAAACCCTTCGCAACAGCCGTAGATTTTACCATCCGACATGAGCGATATTTGGTAGCAACCCAATTCCTTTGGCGGAAAAGTTTTTTTAGTTTTTATTAACGTAATTAATTCATCGTCCGTTAAAAAGTCAAATCCGTTAATATCCCCCTGGATATTGGAAATAGGATGCCGACGCAAATAGTCTAACGGTTTCCGCGGGTGATAAGTTATATCCGTCTTACCCAATGTGTCGTTAATGAATTTTTCGAATTTATCAATTTGTGCTAAATTTTGCCTGGTGACGATGGAAAAAATTTCCGTATGAAAACAGAGTTGTTTAGCTTTTTTCAAAAAACCAATACTTTTTTGGAAATTTCCCTCTCCCCGATTTTTATCATGGTAGTCTTCCAGGCCGTCGACGGAAACAATTAAGTTAATAAAATTTGGCCTTTCCATATTATCCAACCGGTCGATCGTGCCGTTAGTAATTACTTGGACAAATATTCCCTTTTGATTCAATATATTAATAAAATGAGTTATGTAGGGCAAGGTAAAAACCTCACCGCCGCAAAGGGTGACCGTTTGAACTTCGCACTCTTCTTGATAGCGGTCAACAAAATCGAGGATTTGTTTCTCGGTCAATATGGGGCTGGTTTTTCGCGTATAACAGATCCGGCAGTGGAGGTTGCATTTTTCCAGCGGGTTGATATATAAATGATGTAGTACATTCATTATTTATGATTAAACAGATTGGCAAAATTATCTTCAGTCAGGAGCGATGGTGGGGGGATAAAATTGTTCATATTAATAACTCCGGTTCGTTTTTCATATTCTGCCTGCCGAAAATCATAAGCTTTCTGTATATCGATTGCCATATTGATAGTTCCGAACTCCTGCTGTAATTTGTTGTATTCCGGATTTTTCCCCAGTGGCCACTGGAGGGCTTGAACCCCCGACCTTCTGAATGTAAATCAGACGCTCTAGCCAACTGAGCTAAGTGGCCATCGAAGTAGTGGGTGGTGAAGGAATCGAACCTTCTACTTCTTTCTTATCAGGAAAGCGTTCTACCGGTGAACTAACCACCCTTATTGGTCAATCAATATTATATCAAAAACAAACCATGATATAATATTTACATGATTTATTTCTCCGAATTGCAGGGAAAAAAAGTCAAGACAGAGGATAGTATTGCGGTCGGAAAATTGGATGATCTAATTTTTCTTGCTTCAGAGACTCCTTCCGTCACCAAGTTGGTTGTCCGCGGTTTACTCAAGGAAAAACTGACGATCCCGAGTACTTATTTAAAAAGGATCAACGGCGATATTATCATTACTAAAGATTACGTTACTTCCAATCTGGAGGAAAATGAGCTTCATCTGGTCAAGAATCTACTAGATAAGCAAATAATTGATTTAAAGGGCAATAAAATCGTCCGGGTAAATGATGTTGCTTTACAGGACAAAAATGAACTTTATATTGCCGGTGTCGATGTCGGGATTCTGGGAATTCTTCGCTGGTTAAAAATCGAAAGCATCCTTAACCATTTGCTAAATGTTTTTAATATTAATTTAACTTCTCAATTTTTGTCCTGGGGCGATATCCAGCCGCTGGAATTAGTGCGCGGCAAAGTCAAGTTAAGAAAAAAAGAAGAGCGTTTGCAAAGGATCAGGCCGGAAGATTTGGCTGATTACCTGGAAAAAACCAATGTCACCAATGTCGGTAAATTTTTGAGGATACTTAATGAAAAGAGGGCGGCCGAAGTTATTGAGAAACTTAATCTCAATTATCAGGCAGCTTTATTCCGGCATTATAAACCGGACCAGGCGGCCAAACTAATATCGCTGATTGAACCAGACGATGCGGTTGACATTCTGTTATCGCTTTCGTCCAGAAGGCGGGAAGATATTGTCAAAAGTTTACCAGAAGAAGACAGAAGGAAACTAGGTCATCTAATGAAGTATTCCACCACGCCTATCGGTAATCTGCTAACTACCGAATTTATCAGCGTATTGCCCGATAATTTAGTCAGAGAAGTGATCGATAACGTAAAAAAAGAAACTCCTGATTTAGCGCTGCTTAATAATATTTATGTTGTTAATAAACAAAATCAATTAATCGGTGTATTTAATTTGCACGAGCTATTATTACAAAATCTTGATACGCCTGTTTACCGGTTCATGCTCCAAAACGTAATTGTGCTTCAATTGACGACGCCGGTGGAAATTGCTCTGCACCGGATGATTAAGTATGATTTACAATCATTGCCGGTCATTGACAAAAATAAAGTGATTCTGGGTATGGTCACCTCTCTGAAGATAACCCAGATGGTTTTAGAGAAAAATCAATGAAACAGAATTTTTTTAAACGCTACTGGAGGAAAATTATTTTATTCCTTGCGGTGCTAGGCCCGGGTCTTATTACCGCCTTTGCCGACAACGACGCCGGCGGCGTGGCAACCTATTCTGTCGCCGCCGCTCGGTTTGGATATAGCATATTGACAACACTTATTCCGATTACGGTCGTGTTGGCGGTCAGCCAGGAAGTCGGCGCCCGCTTAGCCGCCGTCACGGGTCGTGGCTTGGGTGATTTGATCCGGGAAAGATTCGGCATAAGAGTATCGATCTTTGTGTTTTCTGTCGCCTTTATCGTCAATTTCGGCGTTATTTTACAAGACGTCAGCGGTCTTAAAGGTGCGCTTCAGCTTTTCAAATTGGACTACCGAATATTCTTGCCGATTATTTTGATACTGTTATTTATTTTTATTGTCAAATCGTCTTATTCCAAAATCGAAAGGTTCTTTTTGTTTTTAATCCTTTTTTATCTGACTTATCTGTTTTCCGCCGTATTGGCAAGACCCGATTGGTCATTGGCGTTCAAATCAATTGTCATGCTTCCGAGAAAAATCAATTTTAGCTATTTGTTTACTTCAATTGCCGTGCTGGGAACGACCGTGACGATTTGGGGGCAATTTTTCATAAATAGCTACGTTAAGGATAAGAAACTGACAGCCAATCGATTGAAATACGAACAGTTGGAAGTTTATATTGCTTCAATTTTAAGCGATGTTTCTACCTGGTTCATTATGCTGGCGGTTATTGCCACCTTGTATGTTAATCGGATACCGATTACGGGGGCCGCCGAGGCGGCGTTGGCGATCCGCCCGTTTGCCGGTCAGTTGGCTGGGTTATTGTTTGGTTTGGGTCTGCTTGTTGCCGCTTTTTTAGGTTGTGCGATTGTGCCTTTAGCGACGGCTTATGCCTTTTCGGAATTTTTCGGCTATGAAGGCAGCTTGGAAAGCGATTTTAAAAAAAGCCGCCTTTTTTATGTCTTTTTTTTAATCCAAATAATCCTTGGTCT
Source organism: bacterium (assembly GCA_021787635.1). Taxonomy (GTDB): domain Bacteria; phylum Patescibacteriota; class Microgenomatia; order UBA1406; family GWC2-37-13; genus JAJYIQ01. The sequence goes on from JAJYLO010000055.1 coordinate 4,713, forward strand.
TATTGTTGTTCTACAGCCGAAATTTAATTTATTCCAAATTACGCTTTATGCCGATTTTTTAAACGGTATATCGTTGCCAATCATATTTTATTTTCTGTACCGTTTGTCAAATGACAGTGAATTGATGGGCCGGTATAAAAATTCCCGCTGGCAAAATATTTTACTGGCCGGTTGTGGCATCGCTATATCAATTGCCGCCTTTATTGGTGTCATTGGTGAAATTTTCCATTTTTAACATGAAAAAAATGATAGTCATTGCTGATTGGGGCAGTGATTCGTTGTCGAAACAAGAATTTATATCGGCATTTACCGGTTTTGTCAAGGACCCGGCCGCTGTGAGGATTGATTTTGTTGAATCCTCACCATCATCAATCCATGCCGGTTTTTTGGCTGCCCAAATCGTGGAAACGGAAGAACGGGACAGCCAGCCTGAAGATACCGTTATTTTCATTAACTACGATACGCGACAACAGAAAGAGGGAGCGGAATTAATAATCGGCCGATTATCATCGGGAATATATATTTTCGGGCCCAATGCGGAATATAATTTTTCTTTCATCAAGCCAAAAATCGACGAATTATTTAATTACCAATTGGAAAATACCGGAACCCAATTCCGGTCGCGCGATTTATATTCTCGTATTGGTGCTCATCTAGCAGATGAAATGGAAGACGAAATGGATTTGGAAGAAGCACATACAAACATTATTCCCCAATTAACCGAGTATTTTATCGGCCATATCGATAATTTTGGCAATATTAAAACGACCATACCTTACGATTACTTGAAAGGAAAGTATGAACTGAATGAAAAAATAAAAATTAAAATCAACACAACAGAAAAATCGCCGACTTTTGTCAATGGTCTTTTTCAGGGAACGGAAGGAGAGCTGGTAATTTATCCTGGATCATCCGGTCCGAAAGAAAATCCTTATCTTGAAATTAGTGTTTGGCAGCATTTTAACGACGAGCGCCAAATGAATGCGCTGACCGCTTTCAATCATCCTCGGCCGGGGATGAAGATTGAACTGACATAAATTTAGTCTGATGAACGGGCTAGGAACCATGTTTAAAGTCCCACTTCGCTCTAACGAGCTCCGTCAGGGACTATTTTTCTTTGCAAAG
>JAJYLO010000056.1 GCA_021787635.1 bacterium
ACCAGGTATTTCAGATATTTTGGCGGATACTGGTAATCGGGATGGATCATGACGACGATATCGGGGTCGAATTTCAACGCTTCCCAATAGCAGGTTTTTTGGTTGGCGCCATAACCGGCATTTCTGTTGTGCCGGAAATAAGTCAATTTTAATTTTTTGGCGACCGCTGCTGTTTGATCGTTGCTGCCGTCATCAACCAAAATAATTTTGTTAACTAATTTTTTATCAATATCGTTAACAGTTTTGATCAGAGTTTTTTCGGCGTTGTAGGCCGGCAGAACGACGATGATTTTATTATTCATTATGCTTAATTATTTTTAACGACATATCCGTAATATACTCCTTCTCTAAACTGTACGATGACCGGTTGTTTTACCGTTGTCGGGTATTCCGATACGATGACTCGCATTTCCGGTTTCTTTTTTGATATCTCTTCTGGAAAAATCCAGCCAAAAAATTGGTCGGCGTTGCTGGCCGCCGGCGTACGGCCGTAGGCTTTGAAAATATAGCGCCAGCCGCCGGCCGAATGGTACGGCCGTTTGTCGAGCGTCACCGTTTCCAGGTAAAAACTTTTATTGCCGACGGCCGGCATGATGTCCTGCACCAGTTTTTTCCGGGTGGCCAAACCGAATTGTTCCTGCTGTAATGTGATTAATGAATACAAATTGACGGCGATGAAAATTACCATTATCGAAATCGCTAATAGTTTTGGCAGTCGGGAAAAAAACAGGCCAGTGGCAATCGAGAACAAACCGAAAAATCCCAGGAGGAAATAAGCCACCACTCCGCCCGGGTAAAACAGATAGACAACGAGAAAACTAATCATCGATAATACCAAAATCCGGAATTCCTGGCGACGGATGCTTTGATAAATTGTCCAAACTAAAATTAACAGAGAAAACAGCGATAGCCAGATTATCGTTGGAGTAATATTGCCGTGGACGCCCAGCTGGATTTCGTCCTGGATATTGGAGTACGGCCGGATAAACCACAGGCGCGAGAGCGAATTGAGAAATTGCGACCAGCCGGAGAGGAAATTGCCTTCGTGGCGGGAAGAAAAAAATATTTTGGCATAGCGAACCGGCATCAGCAGGTTATCGAAATTGTGGACGAAATCGAAAACCAAAAGCGGAAAAGTAATGAAAAGAAAGGAAAGTAAAGATAGCAGGTATGTTTTGAAAGATATTTTTTTCCAATTAATTATCATAGTTAAGATGACTACCGGCCAAAAGGCCAAAAGTGATAAATGAACATGGAGCGCCACCCCCATCAGGAAAATGATGAAGATCAACCAGCGGGTATCTTTTTTCATCTGCATCAGTCCGTAAAAAAGCCAGAGGGAAATGAAAATTATCGGCGTGTCGTTCCAGAACCGACGGTCGAAAAAATTCAAAAACAAACTGCCGGTATAGAAAGCGGCGGCAAAAAGAGCGGCCTGTCGGTTATAGACTCGTAGCACAACATAGTAAAGGCTAATTAGGGTGACGATACCGAAAGCCGAACCAAAAATGCCCAAAATCACCGGATCTTTGTCGATACGGAAAAGTAACGCGTTAAGATAGGTAATCCCCGGTCCGAGGTAATAATTGACGGTCGAGGCACTGACACCGATCCAAATTTTATGGAGATGTTTCACCTGCTCCCAAGCCAGCGATGCCTGGTATTCTTCGTCGAAATTGAAGGTGAAAAACTGCGCCAGCTTCCAAAAGCGGGAGAAAATAGCAATGGCGAAAATTATTAAAGGAATAAAATTACTTATATTTAGAAAGTTCGAAATCCGGTTTCTTCGCTTTTTTTTGGAATTTGAAAATTGAGAATTCATTGAAAATTAGGAATTGAAAATTGAGAATTTTCCATTAATAAATCCCTTTAGAATATTAATGGTTTGTCCCGGTTCCCTAATTAATTGGTACGGTAACCGTCGCAACCAAAACAGGATATTCTGCCACCAGCAAAAATTTTTAGCGATAAAATAACCGTAGTTGAAGTGGCTGTTTTTGGCAATTTCCGCCGGCGAATAGTGGCGTGTTCCCCCGCTCGGATAGCGGTGATGATAAACCAGTGCCTCCGGCTCGAAGACAATCGAATGAGGATATTTTTTATTGATCCGGTAGCCGAGATCGACTTCATTATAAGCGTACACCGGTGGTGCCAATTTTTCGTCGAAGCCGCCGGTTTCCTGGAGAATGTTTTTGCGGAAAGACATATTGCAGCCGTAGGGAAAATCAACGAAAGTTTTTTTAGTTGACGAAAAATTTTTGTCGATCACCGCGCCAAACTGTTTTATTCGGCCGGTAGCAGAATTGTGTCCGGTTTCCCCATCGTTAATCACCCGGCCGGCGACACCCAATATTTTCGGATTCTGATAAGCGTTTAAATGCGCGTCGATGGTCGTTTCCGTCAATTCGACATCATCATCCAGGTATAGAACAATCGATGCTGCTGCTTTCTGCCAGCCGAGATTGAGATAACGGCAGGTGTTCGGTTTATCCAGATGGAATAAGTTAAAATTAGTGGCAATTGGCTTGAATTGGTGTTTGAGAAGCTGGTAATTTTTGTGATCGGATTGGTCGAAGGCAAGGATTTCCCAATTTTTGGAGCGCGGATCGGCCGACAGTTGTTTCAGCAATTTGGCGGCGACAGCCGGCCGGTTCAGCGTGCCGATAACAATCGTAATTTCTCTTTTTGCCATAAAATCTCACTTCCTATTATGCCAGTAAAAAGAAGAATTATCAATCCGACCGGGATAGCGGTCAGCGGTCCGTAATAGGCTTTGACTATAGTTGCCCCACTCCACGCCAGTATCAGGGCCGCGATATTCAGTATGCCGACTGCCAGCTGTTTTTTCAAAGCGATGAGCGGCTGGAGAAAAACGCTGTTGACCCCCCATCCCAAAGCCGGCAGCAGGAAAATCGGGATAAGCGAGTTGGTGACGGCGGCGTCATGCCGGGTAAACTTCCCGCCGACAAAAAGAAGATTGATGAAAAATGGCGCGAGCAAATAAGCGGCGGCGGCGACTGCCACCGAGAGGGCGACGGCCGTTATTTTTGATTTATTGACGACGGATATCGCCCGGGAATAGTGCTTGCTGCTGAAATACTCGACCAGGTGCGGTAATTGCAAAATTTGGATACCGATCGTCATCATTCCCGTCGACAGGACAAAAATTTTGGAAATCAGATTGAGGTAAACCAGGTAACCGGTCGGCAGGTTGGAGCCGAATGAGCGGATAATAAGTGTATCGCTTCTTAGGGCAAGCGAACCGATAATCAGCGGTATCCAGGCCCAGAAAATCGTCCGGAAATTGAACATTTTGTATGTCCGGAAATGGAAATGCTCGAAAAACTTGACCGGCGGAATCACTAAAAATATCTGGAAAAAAATGTTGATGATAAAGGCCATGACCAGCGCCCAGGTGCCGATAGTATTTGCCAGTAGCAGTATCACCACCAAATTGACGACGCTACCGAAGGCTTGCGCCAATGGGAAACGGACGAATTGGCGGTGAAGATAAAAATAAGAGCCGAGGATGGTGACGCAGACGGACAAGGGAATGCTGTAAAACATATAGGCCATCTGGAAAGCGACGGCATTAATAAAATTTCCTCCCCGGCCGGCGTACAGGAAACCGCTGATCGGCCGGGCAAAAAAACCAAGGATCAAGGCAGCCAAAAAGCCGATGATCGTCAGAACGAAAAGATGGCTGACAAAATAGGCATCGGCCCGGTCGACGTTTTTGGCTTTCTGCTCGCCGTAAAGCGGCAAAAAGGCATCATTTAAAGTCCCGTAGATTACCGTGACGATAATCGTCGGTAAGGCCACTGCTGCGAGGAATATGTCGAGATCGAGCTTGGCGCCGAAAAGCCGGGTGACGACAATCTGGCTGACAAGCTGGATAAAATTGGAGATAATGAAAATGGCCGTGACAGCAATCCCCTTTTTAATCATGGGGTTGGTAGACGAAATTGGCGGACCGGGGGTCTTTTGCCCAGCCGGTGACAGTGAAGCCGTCACGGTCCTTGTCGCTTATCAGGTATTGGCCCGAGCCGGCTAATGACTGGAATTGTTCCCGAAGATTGCTGTCGCAAAGCGACCAATCGATATCGGACGCCAGCGGGCAAATCCCCGCTTCGCTTTTCGGGTTGTATTCGCCGGTACAAAAATATTCGATCGTTGTTTCTTTTTTATAAAAATTACCGTGGGCGAAACCGGGCGGAATCCAGATCCACTCGGCAAAATCGTTTTCCTCCGACTGCGGCATATCGTAGCCAATGATTTTGCCGAATGTTGGGGAATTCTTACGAATATCGAGTACCAGATCAACCATATGCCCGTAAACCGTCCGGACAAGTTTTCCTACATACGGATCCCACTGGAAATGCAGTCCCCGGATGACACCGGGCCGCGAATGGCTTTCGTTGGTTTGGACAAACGGCGCAAATCCGGCCATATCGTTTTTGCGGAAGACTTCGGTGAAATACCCCCGCTTGTCGGGAAAACGCTTATAGCGGATGACCTGGACATCGGCCAGGGCTAAATTTTTCTTTTCCAATATTTGCATAACTATATTATAAACCCCAGGAATAAACTTCTAAAGGCCAGGGATCGTTTTTTGCTTCCGGAAGGCTATTGACCCGGATTTGCAGTTTCAGGTTTTTTTTGGCGTACTGCTTGATATCTTCCGGCAAAATACTTTGCCAGTCTTCAACGATAAGAATTCCTTTCGGATATTTTGCCTGTTCCTTGATAAAATCGGACAACGATCCGTATACGGGTCGATGATCTATCGGATCGCGATAAGGCTTGTATGTCCCAATTTTGAAATAGGCGTCGGCCGGTTTTAATGGTAAATACCAGCGTTGGGAATCGATGACGTCATTAAATACGGCAATATGCTGATACGCCGGTATTTTTTTCCGGATCTGCGCAAACATGTCCTTATAATCCGCCACCTGTACATCTCCGTAAAAATCGGCGTTGGGAGAATAATATACCTGTGGCCGGTGTACGATTTTATATCCTGAAATATACAATATAATGACAATAAGTATTGGAAGATAAATAAAACTTCTTATTTTTGTTTTTTTTGCAGTCCACTCCCCTGCTTTTCCCCAGAATACGCCGAATGCGACAAAGATAATACCGAACAACGGGACAAGATAACGAATATTGTGAGTAGTGCTGTGATAGTTCCACAATAAAATCAAGGTTAGCGCCCAGGCGAATATGCTAATCATCGCGGGTTTATTTTTTTTGAAAACAAGAACATGAGCGATTAATGCCGGAATAAGGAATATCCCGTATTGCCTGAGAAATAAATTTTTCAGGTATGCCGAATTATCGGATGACGTTTGCAATCTGTCGGTAAAGTTTTTTATGAAACTAAAAAGCGGTTGATCTGTTTTAAAAACGACGGCAAATAAAGCAATAATAGCGATACCGCCAATAAGGTATGTATTTTGTCGAAGCGCTTTTGCGATAGATGTATGATTCGATAATAAAAAAAATATTGCGAATATGATCCAAAACAGGATTCCCAGAGAATGGGTGAACGTCGCGACAACAAGAAGCGCTGTTTCTATGACAGTCAGTTTCTTATTGTGACTGCCGGAATTTTGCCACCGTAGCATAAAATATACGATTATAAGCAGTAATGTTTCGAGTATGACATACGGTTTTGCCTGGGTAGAGTTGGCCAGATTTAATTGCGAAAAACCGTACAGAAATGCCGCCAATAATCCTCCGGATTTGGATGATAAC
>JAJYLO010000006.1 GCA_021787635.1 bacterium
CGCTATCTTAATGGTAAGCGAGGGGTAGATCAAACAAAAAAAGAGCGGGTTGATGTACCGATCTTATTCTAAAGTTCAGGTGACAATTTTGTTACGGTGCTCATAAAATGGGGTGATCGACGGGATTTGAACCCGCAACATTCGCCTCCACAGGGCGACGCTCTACCGTTGAGCTACGATCACCAGTGCATATATTATACAATTAAATCACTGTCTCTGCTTCTTTTCTATCTTGATATACTTGTACAGATATTAATTTAAATGGTCCGTGATTATGCTTATTTATCCGTTCTCTAAGATTATTAGTTATTCCTGTATAAAATTTACCGTCTTTTTCACTTCTTCGCTGTTTCCCTCATCCAGCACCCAGGTATCGTACTGATAATGTGCTTTAACCATTGCCGGTAAACAGCGGTGCAATAACCTGATCGGTTCTTTTCAATAACGGTCGCCGTTTTAGGAAATTATGGGGTAAATGTGCCGGGTTAAACCGCTACTTGTGCGAATTTGATTCTTCGGTAATGACCCATCAAAGATTAAATAAATGCTACTTTTAAATTGCGGAAAGGATTAATGTTCTACAACAGCAAAGTTGGAGTAACGTAAGACTAACCTAAGAATCGGAACCATCCGTAGTTAAAAATAAATTTTCGATTATAATATACAGCTATGACAATTCCAGAAAGACGGTACAGTCCAGATAATGCCGGTAATTTAACTGTTTTACCGGCAGAACGGATACCAGAAGAAGTTATCTCCGGCGTTGTCTCTTTTTATGATGCTAAGTCAATGCTTGACAAAAATCATCAATATCTGGCGACCGAGGATTTTATGAGGCAAAACTGTTGGTTTTCCTCTCCGCGCCATCCTAGTCGTTTTCCAACTTTTCCGTCAATGTCAAAAGACGGAAGTTATGAACCTGACGTACTACATTCACAAGGAATGTTGCATTTTTCTCCCAGTCATTTTGGCCGCGTTATAGCGCTTTGGAAAGAAAATATTCCATTTAACGGTTTTATGGGGAATATGGTCAATCAAAAAGGTGGAAATGTTACCGGCTACTATTATGACCATCATGATTTTCCAGCAGTATCCGTATTTCCGGCCGGTTTTTTTGGTAACCGTGATGCGAAGCGAGATGCCGATGTTTCTTTTATCCTTCTTGCCGGTAAATACCGTTGCGCTCTTCCTTTAGGTTATGCTGTTTTGGATTATGATAGACTAAGACACTGGATAAAAGATGTGTGGGATATAGACGATGATTATTCAATTCTCAAAAATTTAAGCTTTGTTAAGAAAAATGGTGATGAGCCGGTTATCTATTTTCGGATCGGTGGGATACGTAACCGACTACGTCATGAATCAGATAATCCAGTGCTTACAGAAAGCGAATTCCACTACGCGATGCGAGAAGGAGCGCAGCTTCTTTATGATGAACTTGTATATTACGGATCAAACAGTATTTATTTTAAAGATTTAGATTCTCACTTTAAGGAAAAGCAATTAGCTAATGCTAAACTCGCTTTGTCTATTTTAAGTCGTGGCTTGCTACCTGAAGCTAAGCAATATGAGGCTTTTGTTAATCTTTTGGCTTCAATTTATGCTAAGAATACAATAGTTATGTCTGATATCACGGCAAAAAACTACTGGGTTGACCCCAATAATACAAATGACAGATTGGTACGACCAAAAGATATCTGCTTTGGTTTTTTTGATCAAGATTATGAAGATTGGGTTGGATTTGATCCAACGAACAATGCTGAATCACTTGATCAAGATTCTATAGATGGGATTACGAAAATATATTTGGCTTTAGCGGGAAATTCGATAGAAAATTTTGTCCTTAATCGTTTAAATCCTCAATCAAACATTCATTTTCATTCATTGCTTATGAAGCGCTACAATTATCTGCAACAGAAACCAAATCTAAGCAGCAAGAAACTTGGTTTAACTATGCCGCGTTAAATATTGTGTAAAATAAAAGTATGGTCATTAAACCGTTGGAAAAAGATGATAAGCGCGAGAATCGGAGGTTAGGAATAAAAATTGGTTTCTTAATAATTTTACTGGCGGCCGGTTTTGTGTTAAGCAAACTAATTCCTAAAAACACTAATAAGGATAATAATGATGTTTTAGGCACCACGCAGGAAAATAGTAATGATAATAAGCTGCCGGTGACGGAAAAAGCGGCCCAATTCATTCAGAATACAACGGACAGTTTGATTAATAATGCTATCGATAGTGTTACATCATTGGCTTCCCAATCGGCAGCCACCGTCACCGATACCGTCTTTACCAATACCGTCGTCAATGCAGTCAAGCAAATCGACAAGCTGCCGACCCAACAACAGGAAGAAATCAGGCAGGCTATCTGTCATTGATTTTCTTCACCGCTTTTGCTATTCTTTATTCACCCAATATGGATATTAAATATTTTGGCCATGCCGCCTTCTATATCAAAACGAAAAATACACGGATTGTCATGGACCCGTTTGATCCGTATATCGGGCTGAAATTTCCGAAAACCGAAGCCGATATCGTCACCGTTTCCCATCATCATAAAGATCATAACAACGTGGCGGCGATTACCGGCAATCCGCTGGTCATTGACATGCCCGGCGAATTCGAAAAAGGCGGTGTACGGATAACCGGATATCTAAGCTATCACGATAAGGAAAAAGGAGCGCAAAGAGGAGAAGATGTTCTTTACAAGCTGGAGACCGAAGAGGGGATTACCGTCCTTCATTGCGGCGATCTGGGTATCATACCGGAGGAAAATTTTTTGGAAAGTATTGATGATATTGATATTTTATTCGTTCCGGTCGGAGGGTTTTTCACGATCGATGCCGTTGAAGCCGAACAATTGATCAAAAAAATTGAACCGTCAATCGTCATTCCGATGCATTACGGTTCGCCGCAACTGAAACCGGATTTGGGAAGCAAGTTGGCGCCGGTCGCCGATTTCCTCAAAAAATTCGGGGCAGAAGCTGTCAAGCCGGTGCCGAAACTGACGGTTAAAAAAGACGAGATGGAGCAGGAGATGAAAGTGGTGCCGATGGAAATTAGCAGCTAATTTTTATGCCTACTGCGTCTGATGCCTTAAAAGTCCCTCCCCATGATGCTGAAGCCGAGAAATCTGTGCTTGGCGCGATACTTATCGACTCCGCCGCCGTCAATCTGGTGGCCGAATTTCTGAAAGCGGAGCATTTTTACCTGCCGGAGAACCGGATCATTTATTCAGCAATGCTTACCCTTTTTGAAAAACAGCAACCGATCGACGTCGTCACCTTACAGGATGAATTAAAGCATAGTGACAGTTTAAAAAAAATCGGCGGTAAAGGTTATCTGTCCGACCTCATAAATACGGTCCCGACATCCGCCTACGTCGAACATTATGGTTTGATTGTCAAAGATCATTATGTCAAACGAAAATTAATTGAAATGAGCAGCCGAATGGTAGAGAGGTCATTTGATGAAAAAGGCGACGTCAAAAAACTCCTTGACGAAGCGGAAACAGAAATTTTTTCCCTGTCACAACAGCATCTGCATCGCGACTTCATCGAATTAAAAGAAGTCCTGGCGGAAAGTTTCGAAAGGCTGGAGGAATTTGTCAAAAAAGGCAGCCACCTGCGCGGCGTGCCAACCGGTTTTACCGACCTTGATAATAAATTGTCCGGTATGCAGGATTCAAATCTTGTCGTCCTGGCGGCCCGGCCGGGCATCGGTAAGACGACCTTGGCTTTAAATATGGCTCTTAATGCTGCTGTCAACAAAATCCCCGTCGGCTTTTTTTCCTTGGAGATGAGCAAGGAAGAACTGGTCGATCGGTTACTGGTCGGCCGGGCCGATATCGACGCCTGGCGTCTAAAAACCGGTCGGTTGTCGGAAGACGATTATAAGCGTCTGACCGAAGCGATGGGCGAACTGTCCGAAGCGCCGATATTTATAGACGATACGCCAGGGGCAAGCATCCTCGAGATGCGTACCAAATCCCGCAAACTGAAAATCGAAAAAGACGTCAAGCTGATTATAGTTGATTACCTGCAGTTAGCTAACGGCGGCCGGTATTTTGAATCCCGTGTCAATGAGGTGTCGTTTGTTTCCCAAGGATTGAAAAACTTGGCCCGCGAACTGCGGATTCCGGTGCTCGCCCTGTCCCAATTGTCGCGCGCGGTTGAGCAACGGGGGACAAAGAAGCCCCAATTGGCCGACCTGCGGGAGTCGGGGGCGATCGAGCAGGATGCCGACGTCGTTATGTTCTTATATTATGAAGATGAGAGTGAGGACTTGTTGGATACCAGCAAACGATTGATCAAGCTGTATATCGCCAAACACCGCAACGGCCCGACGGGCGAGATAGACCTCATGTTCCGCGGCGACCGCGTCAAATTTTACGGGGTAGAAAAGTAACGGTCTTCATTAAATCTTAATACTTCAGTTTGTATGATATTTCTATGTCGACGCGCACTATCATTATCGGACTGGTTTTGTTTTGCATCATTTTGATTATCGGCTTGATTGTCGGCAGTACTGAACCAAACTCAACCGTAAAAATTCTTTCTTATACGACAAATGATAAGGCCCGCCCGAAAGCCGAAGTCAAATCGACCGCGGCCGACCTGGGTAAAATGAAGGTCAGCGACGAAAAAGCCGCCTCGTTTACGGTCAAAAACAGCGGTCAAAAACCGCTGCAGCTTTATAATATCACCTCAAGTTGTATGTGCACTGCCGGCCAGGTGATTGTCAATGGCCAAGCCAGTGAGGAGTTTGGTATGCATAGCGAAAGCAATTATGTTGGCGAAATTGCCCCGGGCCAGTCGGCGACGGTCAAAGTCATTTACCGGCCGTACCAAATGCCGGTTTACGGCGCGGTCGAGCGGGAGGTATATGTGACAACCAATGACCCGCAGAATGCGAGATTGGTGTTTAAAGTTAACGCTTACGTCCAATAATGTCGACCAATTTTCTCTTCGGCATTTCCCTAACCGCATCATTTCTGGCCGGCGTACTGGCCCTTTTTGCTCCCTGCTGCATCACTTTTTTGTTCCCATCATACTTAGGAACGGTTTTTAAAGAAGAAAAAAAAGTAATGTTTTATACGATTATTTTTGCTTTGGGATTGTCGTCGATTCTAATTCCTGTCGCCCTGGGATTCCGCGTGGCGGTCTTTTTTTTCGACGCCTATCACCGACAGGTATATTATATCGGCGGTTTATTTTTGATTTTAATGGGAATTATGACAATCTGGCCGTTTATCCACTTTCCGCAGTTATCCCACGTCAAACCGCAATTGGGGAAAAATATTAACGCCGGTTCGATTTTCGGGCTGGGAGTCTTATCCGGTCTCACCTCGTCTTGCTGTGCGCCGGTGCTTTTTGCGGCGGTGACGTTGACGACCTTGTCGCCGACCATGTTCCAGGCACTGATCGTCGCCGCTGCCTATGTTTTGGGAATCGTTTTTCCGCTTTTTCTTTTATCTCTAGGTTATGTCAAAATAACGACAGTTATTTCTGGTAAAAAGCGCCAGAATATATACGCAGTATTTAAATATCTCGGCAGCGGTATTTTCACCCTGTCGGGCATAGCGATCATTATCTTGGCGGCGATGGACAAATTGCCGATGGGACAAATGGACGGCTACAGTACGGCATTGCGATTGACGGTTTTTAATATCGCCAAACATTTCCAGAATCCGCTGGTTGATATGGCGACGTTTTTGGCGATAATCACCATCTTTATTTACCTGATCAGAAAAAATTATAAATTATAAAGAAACATGAAATATATCGCCAAATCGCCGGCCAAGGTTTACGGCCGGTTCAGCCTGGTGCTGGTGACCGTTTTGACATTTGTGTTATTTCTTATCCTTGATTATTTCTTGATTCCTCGGCTTCCCTACAATATTAAATCGTTATTTGCCGCCGCCAGTATTTCCCAAAAAACGACGGTTGTCACCAAATCCTTGTCCGCCGATCAAAAAGTTTTTGACGAAATCAATCCGGAAAAAGGTTATAAGATCAATGTTTCTTATGGTAATTTGGGTCCACAGATGATTGCGGCCGGGGTCGTTGATTTGGATAAGTTCAAGAACACCTATCAACAAAACGGCCAGCCGTTGACTCAGGAAGAATTGAATATCCTTACCAAGGGGTCGGATAACAAAATCATTTTCACCCGTGAAAATTCCTATTTCCTCCTGAATTTCTTTTGGGCGGTAGGATTGGCTAATAAATCGTCGATTTTGACCGATGGCGATATGGTTAAGTATGGTCAGGGCAAGCTGGGTAATTTCGCCTCAACCGGCGGCTGGACTTTGGCTAAGGGCAACCCGATGGATTATTATTCCCAAAGCAACCTGATCCCGCTGACGACTGATCAGGAAGCCTTGGTACAAAAAATATCATCCAATATTTACCGGCCATGCTGCAATAATCCGACGTCGTTTCCCGACTGCAATCATGGGATGGCCTTGCTGGGGGTTTTACAGCTCATGGCGGGGAACGGAGCGACGGAAAACCAGATGTATGACGCCGCCAAATATATTAACGCCTATTGGTTCCCATCGAATTATTATGATTTGGCCCTGTATTTTCAAAATAAGGAAGGGAAATTATTTAAAGACGTTCCGGGACAGGTCATCCTCAGCAAGGATTATTCGTCGGCTTCCGGGTGGCAGGCAGTTAAGCAATGGCTGACGGATAAAGGGATCGAGGAAAAACCGCCGACTGGTGGAGGTGGTTGCGGTGTATAATGTCGTTACCAGTTATAAAACTTATGAAAAGAATCTTTTTTTTCGCGATCGCGACGATGCTTTTTCTTCCGCTTTTGTTGAATGTTAACGCCCAAATGATGGGTTGGGGTTCAAACCAGAATCCTCCTTCTCAAAGCGACTTGCAGGATGAGGAGAATATGCAAAATCAGGGCTTGGCGATATACAAGAACTTAAAAAACGGCAAAATTACCTGCCAGAAATTAACAAATAACGATTATGAAAAATTAGGGGAATATTATATGGGACAGGTGGCCGGCAGTACCCAAAATCACGTTTACTGGGATCAGCGAATCCAGCAGATGATGGGAGAGCAAGGCGATACACAAATGCATATAGTTTGGGGAGAACGGGGAAGCGGTTGTTTGGCCAGAGGCGGATTTGGAATGATAGGTTTTGGCGCCTGGAATAACATGATGGGATCATGGGGAGTATTGGGAGGATTGACGTGGCTGCTGGTCGTCGTTTTCCTGATACTGGGAATCGTCTATTTCTGGAAAGGAATCAGCAAACCGCACGGTAAATAATTATTGGAATAAGCAATCTTATGATTAATTTTATTAAAAAACTTTTTTCTAATGAAGGAAAGGCAAAAGATCCGGTCTGCGGAATGATGACGAATATCAATTCTGCAAAGTATAAAAGCAATTACCGGGGCCGGCTATTCTATTTCTGTTCCGCCGCCTGCCGACAGCAGTTTGAGGAAAAGCCGGGGGAATTTGTCGGCTGATTATTTTTCTTGTTAAATTTGCAACTTCGTTTTCCTAAGCGTCATGGCGTTGGCGACGACGATGACCGAGGATAAACTCATTAACAGGGCGCCGACGGCCGGCGTTAGCTGGAATCCCAGAGGAATAAATAGACCGGCGGCCGCCGGAATTGCCAGGACATTGTAGCCGGCGGCCCAAAAAAGATTTTCTACCATTTTACGGTAGACTTTACGCGACAGTACAATCAGCCGGACAATATGCTGCGGATTACTCTGCGTCAGCACAATATCGCCGGCGTCGACGGCGACGTCCGTCCCGGCGCCGATGGCCACGCCCGCATTGGCCTGGGTGAGGGCCGGGGCGTCATTGACGCCGTCACCGGCCATAATGACAATATTACCTTGATTTTGCAGTTCTTTGATATGTTTGTATTTATCCTCGGGCAAAACTTCCGCAAACACCGTATCGATATGCAGTTCTTTCGCGACCGGCGTGGCGACGGCTTTGGTATCACCGGTCAGCATGGCGACTTTGACGCCAAGCCGGTGCAGCTCATCCACGGCCGTACGTGACTCCGACTTTACCTGATCGCTCAATCCCAAAACTCCCAAAATATTTTTATTGTCGGCGACAAAGACCAGCGTTTCGCCTTTGGCAGACAGTTTTTTGACTATTTTTTTTGTCTCTTCCGTCAGCAATTTTTTCGATTCCATCAGCCGCCGATTACCGACAAAATAGGTTTTTCCCCGGACCGATCCCTGCATGCCCATTCCGGCCAGGTTTTTGATTGAGGCCGCCTCGGAAAAAGTGATATGTTTTTCCTTGAGATAGGCGAGTATCGCCATACCGATGACGTGTGACGACCGGCTCTCGATTGCACCGACTGCGGACAATACCGTTTGTTTATTACCTTCTAAAAGTTCGATATCATTGACTCCGAATTCGCCTTTGGTTAAAGTACCGGTTTTATCGAATACTACATAGTTTGCTCCTTTTATAACCTCTATTTTTGCCATGTCTTTGATAAATACGCCGTTATTGACCGCAAGTTTAGTGGCGATCGTCGAAACGGTGGGGATGGCCAATCCCAGGGCGTGCGGACAGGCAATCACTAGTACCGTAATGGCCAGGGTGGCGGCAAAGACAAAAGGCTGGCCGGCGATAAGTGACCAAAACAAAAAGGTAATGATTGCGACAGACAGCGCGGAAAACGTGAGCCATTTCGATGCCCGGTCGGCCAATTTCTGCACCGACGGCTTGGTTTTTTTGGCTGAGGCGATAAGGCTTTGGATCTGGCCGATCGTCGATGATTGACCAACGCGTTTCAGCTTGACTTCGACTGCGCCGTCGATATTGATGGCACCGGCGATCACTTCGGCCCCTGGCGATTTTTCCACCGGTTTGGATTCGCCGGTAATGTGCGACTCATTAAAGTTGCCGCTGCCTTTGATGATCTCGCCGTCGGCCGGTACTTTTTCGCCCGGTTTGACGATGACGACGTCATTTTTTTTCAGTGAGGTGATTTCCACTTCCTTGACGCCGTTTCCTGTTTTCAAGTGCGCCTTTTTCGGCAGCAGTTTGGCTACTTCTACCAGGGCGTCGCCGGCGGCGGTCGAAGATTTGGCCTCCAGGAAATGACCAAATAACAGCACCCAGATCAGTGTCGAAATTTCCAGGTAGAATTCGACGTGAATCGCCGGAATAAAGGTGGAGGCGGCAGAGAACAGGTAGCCGGCGCCGACGCCCATGGAGACGAGTGTCATCATGCCGTACTGTTTCATGGCGATTTCCATTTTGGCATGTTCAAAAAAAATCAGGCCGAAATAGAAAATAATGGTTGCGATGCCGAATTCGACAAACGGCCGCAAGTAGAAATCGGGCATATGAAGAAATTTCACCGCGGGGCTCGAAAATATGGTCAGGGGAACAAGAAGTGCGGTGACGATATAAAACCGGCGCAGGAAATCCCTGGCCGCTTCGGGGCTGGCCATCATGCTGGCGTGGTCATGCTGGGTGTGGCCGCGGACCAGGTCCATCCCGCCGCATTTTGGGCATTTGCCCGGTTTATCCTTTTTTATTTCCGGATGCATGGGGCAGGTATAGTAATCGTGATTCATAGTAATAACGATATATTATGCATCATTTCGCTGCTTTTTTTTGAATACTTTCAAGAGTTCGGCCACCGCCCGTTCCTTGTTGGTTTTAAAAAGTTCGGCAGCATGGGTGCGCAAATGGCGCTCCAGGATCAGATTGTCGAGGCTTTTAAGTGAATTCTGGACGGAGAGGCTTAGGTCGAGGATATTGGTGCAGTACTCATCCGCTTCGATCAGGCGATACAGACCGTCGAGTTGACCCTTGATGATGTGGATCCGTTTTTCTGCTTCTTTTTTGACCAGCGCCGGTTTCATACTATATACCCTACACCCCCGGGGGGTATTTATCAAGGGAAAATTTTTAGGGTATACCCTTCTTCCCCTAATTTGCAACAGTAAAATCGCATTCTCCTCGTAAATATCCGACAGTCCATATATAGTTATGGACATGATTAATCAAACTCAAATTGTTCTTGCGTGGGAACTCTACGAACAGGGAGTTCCCCAGTTACATATTGCTCAACAGCTTGGAAAACATCGAGAAACGATTCACCTGTGGATTGTGGGTATCCAACAACAAGGACTACTTCCGTTTCTTGAGTCATACGAAAAGGCTAAGAAAGGTCCTCGAGTGAAGCGGCAAACCGATGGCCTGATCAAATGGTGGATATGGGATATCAGAAAACGTGAGTATGATTGCTGTGGAGAAAAGATCCAGTACTTTCTCAAAAAAGAAAAAGGCATTACACTTGCCGTATCCCACATTTATGACATTCTCCACGAAAAATATATCCTCCGCTCCAAATGGCAGAAGAACAGAAAAAGAGGAGCTGTTCCTCATGCCTCTCATCCTCGAGAAGTGATCCAGATGGATTCAATTGATCTTGGAGGTCTGTTTGCTTTTACCGGTATCGATATCTTTACCAAAGAAGCAGATATCCTCATTGCTCCTACTTTAACCAGCCTGTTTGGTAAACAATTCCTGCATCGGTCCATGAAACGAAGATTCAATAATCATGTAGAGCTTCTCCAGACGGATGGAGGCAGCGAGTTTAAACTGGAGTTTCGCAGAAGCGTATTTCAGTTTTGTGATCGTTTCCGTATTGCCCGTCCGTACAAGAAAAACGAACAATCCTACATTGAGAGTTTTAATCGGACCGTGAGAAAAGAATGTGTGGGATGGAATACGTACCAGCAATCAGATCTCACCGAATGTCAAACTATGGTAAAATCATTTTTGCAACGATATCACTATCATCGACCCCATATGGGTCTTAACATGAAACCACCGTTATCAATTTTTCAAAGCTAAGACTGTCGGATTTCTACGGAGAATTTTGCGAAAATTTGACTTCTGGTAAAAAATATAGTCTCATAGTAGTAATGACCAATTTTTTAACTCCAGAACAGGTACGAGTGTTGAGACAAGCTCACAGAACAATTAGAGATAAGAAACTGGCGGACAGAATCAAAGCAGTCCTTTCTTTAAATGGTGGACACGAATACTCACAGGTGGCCAGTATTCTGCTTCTGGATGAGGTTACTCTTCGTCGCTATGTTAATAAATTTCAAAAGAAAGGTCTGTCTGGTCTTTTGGAATACCGCTACACCGGAGGAAAAACCACTTTAAACCTCGTGCAAGAAACAGAGCTGAAGACATATCTTCGGGATTACACCAAACGAACAGCCAAAGAAGTCGTAGAGCATATTAGCACTACCTACTCGGTCAGATTCTCTGTCATTGGGGTAACCAAACTCCTGCACAGGTTAGGTTTTACCTACAAGAAGCCTAAAGTTATCCCGGGGAAAGCAGACAGGGTTGAACAAGAACAATTCCTCGCCCAATACGAACAGATGAAGAACTGCTTGGGATCAAATGATCACGTCTACTTTGTTGATTCCACCCACCCAGAACACAATACTAACCCCTCATATGGCTGGATTCTCAAAGGCAAAAAGAACGATAAGTTCGTCAAGACCAATACCGGAAGGGAACGATTGAACTTAAATGGAGCTTTGAACTTCCAGGATAAGACTGCGGTAGTTCTTGAGGAAGAAACAGTCAACTCAGACTCTACCATCAGACTCTGTAAAAAATTACTACAAAAACAGCCTCATGGCAAAATCTACCTGATTTTAGACAACGCCTCTCATCACCATGCTAAAAAAGTCAGACTATGGCTTAAAAGATACAGAAGGCTCAAATTGATCTTCTTACCTGCATACTCACCCAACCTCAATCTCATTGAAAGGCTCTGGCGATTCTTCCACCAGAAGGTAACCTGGAACCGCTACTTTGCCACCTTCCAAGAATTCAGGAAAGAAACCCTGAAATTCTTCAGGCACCTAGAGAAATACAAATCCGAGTTGGATACTTTACTGACCGATAATTTTCAATTGATTCCAAATTTACAGCTGCAAACCTGAGTTAGTTGGGTATATAATAAAAATCATGTCTATTTTTTCGCTGGCCGAGACGATCGGAATATCAAACGTTTCCGAACGATTGCGGCGCTGACATACGAGGAAGGATTCGGTTTTTTGCTGGATAAAGCCCGCTTACGCTGGGGAGTGCCGATTGAGTACCGCCTCCGGTTGTCGAAAAGGATCTCGGCAAACCGGAGTCAGCGATAAAGCATTTATTGCATATTGTCGACGAATGGTACGGGGCAAAATTGGATAACAGCCTGGACTATCTCTATAATTTTTAGGCTTTTCCAGAGATCTGGAACAGAAAATGATGGCGGGCGGTTACCGCCAACTGGCGATCACTATCCTCATCATGGTAATCGCCGCTATCGGTATCAGCCGGCTTCTTCCTATCGGGACGGTAAGCGGCGTGTTGCTGATAATAATTCTTTTATGGATTTGGAGACGATGAAGGCGGTGTATGGTATCATTGATCCATGAGAATTTTGCTGGTGGAAGACGAGAAACGGCTATCCAATGTGGTAAAAAAGGGCTTGATTGAGGAAGGGTATGCCGTCGACCAGGCGTTTGACGGCAGCGAGGGGTTGTACCTGGCCGAATCGGAAACTTATGACGCAATTATTCTTGACGTGATGTTGCCGAAAATGGACGGTATCACCGTTTGCCGCAATCTCCGGCAAAAGAAAATCAGTACGCCCGTCCTTATGCTGACGGCAAAAACAAGAGTGGAGGACCGGGTAGCCGGCTTCGATGTCGGCGCGGACCAGTACCTGGGCAAACCGTTTGCCTTTGTCGAATTGAAATCCCGCCTTCAGGCATTGTTGCGGCGAAACCTTAAGGATGTGGAGAGTATTTTCGAAATTGATGATTTGACGGTCGATCCGTTGAAACATATTGTTTTCCGTGATGGTCAATTGATTGAATTGACTCCCAAGGAATTTGCCATTTTGGAACTGTTAATGCGCCATAAAGGCGAGGTGGTTACCCGGACGCAGATTACCGAGCATACCTGGGATTATAATTTCGACAGTATGAGCAATGTCGTCGATGTTTTCATTACGACCTTGAGAAAAAAGATCGATTATAAAAACAAAAAGAAGTTAATCCATACCGTCCATGGCGTCGGCTACAAAATCGGCTAATTCATTACGTACCCGTTTGTTCGTCTGGTATTTGTCCAGTCTGATCGTGCTGGCGATTTTCTTTTATCTTGTCGTCCACATCTGGATGCTGCCTTACAGCACGGAAATGTTTTTCTTACTCCTTTTTATTCTGGCGATTTCCGGCTTTTTCATCATCCGGCGGATTACCCAGTCGTTAATCAATCTAACCGGCCAAATAAAAAATATTACCGATCGTAACCTGGAAACGCGTATCAAAGGAATCGGAAGTGAAGATGAAATGGGTGAATTAGCACAAGCATTCAACGATCTTTTGGAACGGTTGAATAAGGCCTTTATCCGGGAAAGGCAGTTTATTGCCGATGTCGCTCATGAATTGAAAACGCCGCTGGCCACTCAGCGAAGCGGATTGGAAATCACGCTGCGGCAAAACCGATCGGCCGGCGAATATCGTCAGGCAGTCGCCGACGCCGTCACAGAAAACAGCCGGCTGTCTGCAACATTACAAAATGTTTTGGACTTAGCTTGGTCAGAAGCACCAAATGAGCAAAATCGAACAACAAAATTCAACATAAGCCAATTAATGGAGGATTTGTGCGAAATAGCAATAAAAATGGCCCAGGCGAAGAAAATTACCGTCAACCATTCTATTAAGAAGAATATCGATGTTTCCGGGTTTAAAGATAAGCTGGCGATGGCCATTCTTAACATTATTGATAACGCCATTAAATATACGCCGCCGGGTGGAAAAATCACTATTAATTTAACAAAAAATAAACATGGCGTAAAAATTATTATCGCCGATACCGGCTGCGGGATTGCCAAGAAAGATTTACCGCATATTTTTGACCGTTTTTATCGGGGGGCGGCGACGGACAACGTCAAAGGATCGGGTTTGGGCTTGGCAATCAGTAAATCGGTCATCAATCTGCACCACGGCAATATTCAAGTTAAAAGCCGAGCAGGAAAAGGAACGGTTTTTATCATTTTAATAAATTTTTCCTGATGGTGAGAGGGGAGAGAAAATGAATCGACCTGTCCGTTTATATATAGAAGAATATCAAAAGGGAAGCGGCGATAAAAATAAGTTGAAATACTTCTGCGGTTTCCATAATTTTATGTTTACATTTTAATTCAACCTATAATTATTTTCTTGACACAGTATCTGACAAAAAGTTGTCAAATCTATAATTTTGCGATATAATACAACGATCATGGCCAATAATTTTTATATACCATTGCAAAGCAAGGATTTCACCAACGAAGTATTCCGCATTATCGCAATGGGTGAACCGGGCAGCATTCTTCTTCCGCCCAATACCGGGAAATCAAATCGTCTCGTTAATATCTTCATTGAGAATAATAAATCGCGCCTAAAAGATTATCATGTTGTTTGTTTTGATGTTACTTTTCATGAGATCGAAGACAGCGCGGATTTTTTTGGCATAATTCGCAACGAAAAAAGAATGGCAAAAGGAAAGAAAATCGTTTTTTTCCTGACTAATGCCCAAATGCTAATATATGACAATAGTTATAGTTTGCTCAATAGCATGATCGACATGCAGGAAAACGATCAAAATCTCCAATTAATTTTTCTTTTTAGTGTCGATATTATTCATCCCAACATTGCTAAAAATATAAAAACAAGCATTTTTAGCTATATTGTTTATTATCCGTTTTATAATCATGACGACGTTATCGGTTTAATCGACCATCAAGCAAAGAAATGGAGTATATCTGTCAGCAAAGAACAAAAAGCGGATATTGCCAAGTATTGCGGAGGATATTTTTGGCTCGTCAAACAGGCGTTGATTTGCCTTAAGGATAATCCCCACTTGCGTATCGAAAACATCCTCCGTTATGAGGGGGTAAGGACGGCGTTGGAACAGCTGTATACGTCGTTAAGTGATAGCGAACGCAAATCGTTGCAGGATGTCATATACGACCGTAAAATTGAAGATGAGATGGAAGAACACAGTTTCCATTATCTAACGAAAATCGGTCTAATTAAAAATAATAAAGTGACAATTCCACTGCTGGCTTCATATTTAAAAAATTCGTTACCGCAAACGAAAATAGAAATAGTTAATAACGCCATATATGTAAATTCAATCAATATCGACAGGCAATTTTCCCGCAAGGAAAAACAACTGTTTAGAACGTTTATTCTCAAAAAAAACCAACTTATTACCCGTGACGAACTGGCCGGTTCGATTTGGACAAACAGCAGTGAAGAGTCTTATTCCGATTGGGCGATTGATCGTCTGGTCGCCCGATTAAGGAAGAAGATTGAAAATCTTGGGATAAAAGAAATTATAAAGACCGTGCGTAATCAAGGATATATATTGACAGAATAATATGAGTAGAGAAAAAGGAATATGGACACCACCGTCGCTGGGAACCTTAACTTCAGCGGATTTTGATATGTCTCCAAGAGAAAGAGAATTCATTACTAGATCCCGACAATATTTGCGTAACCTACAAGCGCATTGCGATCCTTTTTCGCTTGATTTTTATTTCTCCCTTGTTGCACAAGAAGGTTTGCAAGCCCTGGAAAGAGGTAATTACGGTATCGGCGCCATTTATATCTACAATCACAATGGTAGAGAAATCATTATTGGAAGCCATAATCGCGCTTACAGCGGTGGAGATTCCAGTGCGCATGCCGAACATGAATTACTGAATGCGGTTGATAGTCTTGCCGGCGGTCATAGTACATATGTAAATAGAATCAAGTTAAGGCGTAAAACGATGGATAAGCACGATCGGAGAATCCTGGTTGCCGGTATGGAGCCCTGTGTGAGCTGTGTTGAAAAACTGCTCAATCATGGAGCGGTGACTGATTTGTGGATCGGTCGGGCCGAACCGGATTCCGGGTCAGTGCTTGACGGTCGGGATCGTGGTTTACATCCAAGAAAGCGAAAGGCTTTAAAAGAACAGATTAAAATAAGTTTGTTAGCAAATTCAATCGATCCGGAGTTAAGCAAGATGTTGGGTGATATGTTTTTTAATTTCCGATCAAAGGTATATTTAAGGCTACAACAAAGAAAAGAAGCGCGAATGGAAAATTTTGAAGCAAATGTTGCGCGATTTAGTCGCGAAGCTAAGTCGGGCGGTTTTAGGCGACACGGATATGGGAAGAAATAAACTAATTACCGTTATCGGTAATATTGCGTCGGGGAAATCGACGCTTACCGACCTTTTGGTCAAAAATCTGCCGGCAATAAAAATTGACAGTGACTCTTTTTACAAAAGTAACCGTTTATTTCCTTTAGCGCTTAAGGATAGACGGCGTTGGTCTTTCGCGAGCGATATGTGGTTTTTGTCCGACCGGATAAATGCCATGGCGAAATTAAAATCTTATCTTCTAAAACAAAATGTGGTCATCGATAGCGGTTTACCGATGAGCTGGGTATTTGCCAATAGCCGATTGAGAGATAAATATTACACGAAAGAAGAATGGAATTTATACCAAAGAATTTATGGTCAATTAACCGTTTATCTGATTCCGTCGGATATCATTATTTATCAATATGCCGCTACCCGGTTTTTACTCAATCAAATAAAAAAAAGGCATCGTTCGTTTGAACTGAAATATTACGACAAAAGATATTTAAAAAATATCGAATTAAGTATTAAGGAATATATAAAAACGATCAGTAAGCAAACCAAAATTATTACTATTGATCGGCGCCGGAATGATTTCGTCAATAATAAACAAGTGCTGACAGAATTAATTAGTGAGTTATAATTTTTTTATGTCCAAGATAAAAAAATCTTCATTCTATGCTAAAGGGATGCACTGCCCGTCATGCGGAATTCAGATCAAGGAACCGTTATCCAAAAGACTGCTGGATGCCGGAGCAATTGCTCTAATCATTTTTATTCTTTATTTTTTCGCCCAGGAGTTGAATCTTATTCCGAATATTAATGTTGCCGGCAGCTTAAGTTTGTTGACGGTTTTTCTTCTCGGTATTGTCGCATCCACTTCGACCTGTATGGCGACATCGGGGGCCCTGTTTTTGGCCACTGTCGGGAAAATGAAACGAGGGACATCGGCGGTCGCGTTTATCGCCGGCCGGATAATTTCATATGGGTTTTTCGGGTTGCTGGCCGGTTTGATCGGGAAAGTCATCGTCAACGATTTCCAATTCGGTACCGGTTTATCCCTGCTGGTTTCCTTATTCATGATTCTTTTGGGTTTGGATATGGCGAAAATTATTTCCATCTCGTCAATTATCCCGACCGGCCTAAATAAAAAAATATTTGAAAGCTTGGAACACCGGTTGATTAAAAATCCGCAAAAAACCGCCTTTTTACTCGGAGCGATTACGTATTTTCTGCCATGCGGGTTTACCCAGACGGTTCAGATTTATGCTTTAGGTCTGGCCAATCCCGTCCAAAGTATGCTTGTCATGACGATTTTTGTTTTGGGGACAGTGCCGATGCTTCTGGTTGTCGGTAAATTAAGCTCTCTGACGGAATCACGTTACTATCCGTTTTTCATGAAAGCGATGGGCGTCCTGATTCTTATTGTCGGCCTGTATTCCGCCTCCAATTTTCTTTCTCTATATGGAATAAATATCAATCTGTTTCCGGCCCCGGTGGCATCGGCGGGAACAGTCGCCAGCGTCAGGGACGGTTTTCAGACAGTGAATATGGATGTGGTTTCTTCCGGCTACAGCCCGAATGTTTTTACCGTCAAAAAAGGCATGCCGGTCAAATGGATCATAAACGGCAAAAACGTTTTTGGCTGCCAGGGATATCTGGTGGCGCCGGCACTGGGCATCCAGAAAGCGATTGCCGAAGGAGAGAATATCGTCGAGTTTACGCCGGATAAGCCGGGAATTATCGGTTTTTCCTGCGGAATGGGGATGTACCGGGGACATTTCAATGTGATCTAAGGCTAAGCTTCAACGTCAGCTTACTTACCAGATAGCCGATAAGGAAACCGCCGAGGACGTCGAGGATAAAATGGCACTGCAGGTATATCCGAGAAAAGGAAATGAGGACGGCGACAATATAATAAAACCATCTTCTTTTTTTGTCAAAAGCGGCGAGGATAGTGGCCGATGCAAAAGCAATCGAAGTATGGCCCGACGGGAAGGAAAAATCACTATCGCATTTTTTCAGAGAGGAAATGGTGATGGCCGGCCGCGGCCGGCGGACGGTATTTTTCAAACCGAAAACGATAGCGCTGGTGATAAAAAGACTTATCAGCAGGTAAATAATAAATCGCTTGTTGATTTTTTCCTCAAAAAAAATCAGTAAGGCAACGATAACGATCCAGATCGGTAACGAACTGGCCGTCAGGGAAAAGAAACGGAAAAAAAGATTGGTCGCAGGATTGTGCGGAATCAACGTGCTAATAAATAGAGACAGCCGGGTATCGAATTGCAATAAAGAATTAAACATTAATTACATTATAACGAAAAATATTGTGTTTTAAACCCTTAATAATTTTCTCCATTTTTTTCAGGCTTTTTATCGGATACATGTAGGAAATGACGGAGAAATTTTTAATTTGAAATTTTAAATTTTTAATAACCATTTCGAGATACCAGGGGGAGATGTAAAGGTAGATAGCAGCGAGTGGGGGGTAGGGAGTAATGAGTTTTTTAACATCGATAGAAAATATGTTGCCACGAATTATTTTGATATTTCTTCGATTCGGGTGAAAAAACCATTTAATATACATTATTAATATCAGGACCGGGTTGATGTCGATGGCGATAAACTGTGTTTTTAGTTTCCGTTTATAAGCATCGCCGGCGGCAGCGAAAACAACCGCTCCGTCACCCGCACCTAAGTCGATAACGGTTTGGTCATTTTTTAATTCCAATGCGTCGACAATCAGACCCATATCCTTTCCGTTTGACGGGAAATAGGGGATGGGTGAAAATTGCGGGAAAGCAAAAAAAACGATAACGATAAAAATAACGATGACCAGCAGTATAAAAATCAGGAGCATGAATTATTGTGATTGTTGCCAGTTATATTTGGCAATTGATAAATAAGGCAGTAAATCCAGATACGGCTGTTGGTTAAAAATAATAAAAATTGACGGCTTTGAGGTATCGGTCCATTGGCGATTATTGGTCAGGGTTGTTTGGGCAATGAGGTTGCCTGTGATTTTTAACCCCTGATTGCTGGTTATGCCGGTATTAATTGTATTGGCGATAAATATTCCTTTGGCATCAAGAGTGGTATTGTCAAAATCAATTTCGTTAGCGATAATAGCGACCGAACCGGTGGGAGAAAAGTGGTCTTTTTTGATATTGATGACCGTACTTGATCCGTCGGCGACGAAAACGACATTATGAATACCAAATTCTGTACCGTTAATACTGGTGTTGCCGCCAGTCCACAGATAAATGCCGTCGGCGTTAATTTGGGACAAGGCACTAATTGGCTGATAGGATTTTCGTGATTTAATATAAGCTACGAATTGGGTCGGAGACATAGAGATTGTTTGAGCGGTATTCATGTGCCAATTGTAGGGAGAAGCAGAATAGGCCGATGACGGAGTGACAGTCATTCCGGTCGTTATTCCTGCTTCACCGATAATAAAATATTTACTTCCGTCATCATCGCTTGTTCCGTCATATTTGTTGACAATATTGGGAATTATTACATTAGTTGTTGAAGTGCCGTTAAATGAAGCATTTTTCAATTTGATCCAATTGGGTTGTGTTAGGGGAAAAGCGATATCCGTCGTGTACGTGTTGCCGGCGGTAACGGCCAATTGGCTGCCGGTTAATTGACAGGCGACTCCATTCGCCGGTGCCGCCCACGTGCCGGTACCATAACTGGTGGTAATGGTTGATAGGGTTAGGGTAGTATTGTTGGGCGGTACCGGTTGGCCGGCGGCCACACAGCCTTGGTTATCGATTTTGACGGTACAGGTGTAACCGGTAGCATTACTAGCGTTGGGATTGCAAGCGGGGGTAATACAAGCGGATGGATTGGGAGTAACGTTAATTGTTGGGGAAGAGAACGTATTGGCGCCGCCGGCCTGATAACAGGTATTACCCGAATTTTGTTCCAGGCGGCCGGTAATAACGGCAGTGGGATAGGCGGTGGGAGTAGGCATTACGACTGCTGTTTGAAATGTTGTATTATTGCACTGGTTGGCGCCGAAGTTAATAGTAAAAATAAGGGTATGGGTTCCCGCCAATCCACTGTTAATAAAAGAATGATATCCCTGGGAACAATTGGTACCATCGGCAAAACATAAGCCTATTCCCTGTGATGTTCCGTCTAAGAGCAGTCCCACATTGTTCCATCCGTAGGAACTGGTCGCGGTACTGCGATTGATATTAACGGTAACGGTAGTGCTGGGATTTTCTGGTGAGATGGGAGAGAGCGTGTAGACTATCCCGGAACAGCCGCTTACCGGCGGCGTGTTGGTGGGTCCGCCACTGCACTGGGAATTGTTATTGCAGGCATTGGAGCCGGAGCCGAACACGGTGACACAATTTGAACCGCTGCAGGTGCGGTGGCAACAGCCGTTATCCGAACCGCAACTGCCACTGCTATTGCGATAACCGCAGGTGCCGCAGCTGGAATCACAGGAGCCGCCTGATGGCGGCGGCACGGGGGTCGCGGTCGGTGCCGGAACAGGAGTAGCAGTGGGATTGGTTGTTACCCAAGAACAGCCGCCGGGAATATAGCATTCGGGATGGGCACAACTATTTACCCCGCAACCTGAATGGCCAATACTACTGCAAGAGCTTCCTCCTCCATAGACACAAGCCTTAAATATATTACAGTTACAGGTACCCCCAGAACCACATGGCCATCCATTCGTACACGATCCTGAACCATCGCTGCACTGGCAGTCATAGGTGGGGTCTCCACAATATTTCGTACCACTGCCGCTACAATAATCGGCATACACCGGTTTGATAAGGGGGAATAGACTGCTAGTGGTATTTTTGACAAGTTTCATAAAGTTTTGGCTTCTTGTTTTTAAAAAGTTATAGCTATTTCTGCCGCAGAGATTGAACCGTTCTTGCTCCGGTAAGGTTGCTTGCGCCACAGAACTTGTTTCCAAACAAAGGCCGGTTAATACCATTGTTCCGATGGGGCTCTGGTACCCTTTCGCTTGCAGATCGCTGATAGCTGAAGGTGACAGATAAAGCTTGATTGTATTTTGGCCAGTGGCGCCAATAGAAAAGCCATAAGAGGAGTAGATTTTGTTGTGAACCGCGACTTTAAACCATGATTCATCAGTGGCACTGGGCAGTTCGATTACCAAGGCGGATGGAATAACTGGCGGAGTAATCGCTTTTTCTTTTCCCACCCAGGAGAGACCCTGCCAAAATTTTATCTGTTTTAGATACGCATCAAGCGTCGAATGATCATAGATAATCTTCATACCCGGCGCTGTCTGAAAGGAAATACGGGTTGCTGGTTGGTAGACTTGCTTTAAGTTGACGTATACAGCCAATTCAACGCTTACAATAATAAATAAAAATATGAAAAGTCCAAGCAGCCAGCGTTTCATGTAATAATACTATATCCTACGTCTTAATAAATCCAGTAGGTTATTAGTGCGATAGACGGAAATGGATAAATCCACGTGCAGGATCTGTCGCGTCTAGCATCCTGTATATTGTAGTAAATAGGTCCGTTTGTTTTTGGTCAGGATTTATTACGGACTCATCAGTGACCGGTGGAATAATTGCCATTAGGCTACTCCAATCAGTGAGTATTTGAGAGAAAATGTCAAAATCCGAAGTCCATTCAGGACGTTTTTGTAAAAAGCGTCGTATGTTATCTTCTGCCATCCCTGCCACCGCTGCCCTTAATTCATGAGCGCGAGAATCGTATTCGATTGCCACTTTGAAATTGTTAGCCGTGGGATCTTCTGGCACACCCGAATCAAACAGTTCCTCATGGGTAGCCGCGATTAAGACAATTTTCGTGCCGGGAGGAAGCTTGATTTCTGTTTCTTTCCGGCCATTGCCATTGGTGGTCCCCCACACCGTGCCGGTGGGGCGAGCATTGAGCATATCTTCGATATACTGCCGCAGAATCTCTTTGGGCGCTTTCCCGCCAATCGTTTGTGTGTACCAGGTGCTGGCCTGGATATGGAGGTCGCCGAATCTATCACTAGCCACCATCCTTACCGGAGTATTGACTCCGGACAGATTCACCTCAAAGGTGATGTCGGTCCCGGCGGTAATTTCTGTTTTCCCGAATTTGACTTTGTCTAGTGTGCCCAATTCGGTGGGATGAGCCGCTTCCACCGTCGGTGAAGGCGTCATCGGCTCAAGAGGTGGCGTGAGGACGACGCTATTGGTAGCGATATCATAGGTTACTGACGGGGTAAAAGTCGGTGGGAGAACAGGTATATGAATCGGTTCAGGAGTCGGTGAAGCCGTTGGTTTGACAGTCGGGATAGCAGTTTGTGCTTCAGGTCGAAGCGTGCTAGTTGGCGGCAATACCGGTTTAACATCACAAGCGACTTCAAGTAATCCAAATGCACCGGCGACAAGAGCTCTCCCAACATTTTTTTTCTTTATATGAGGCAGCGAATCAATGATATTCGATAGCGCAAGGGTCGCCCGTATTCGAAGATCCTCACCGAATCTTTTTACTCCTGTTTCCAAATTGCCTCCCTGCTCGGGATGATTATTCATAGCCTATAATAAGAATTATATAATATTTTTATAAAAAAGAAAGTTGACTGCGGTTGACTTTTTTCTTTCACTCTGATAAAAATAAATCCTGGTGGAAATATTTGAAGCAATTACCCCCATCGACGGAAGAAATTATCAAAAACTCACTTCCTTAGTACCATATTTTTCCGAATCGGCTTTGAATAAATACCGCGTTATCGTCGAGCTGAAATATCTGGAACAATTGTCCCGATGTGGTATTGTGCCGCCACTGACCAAAAAAGAGCTTGATACGATTAAACATTTAATCGAATCATTCGACCGGAAAGATCATCAGGAAATCAAAAAGATTGAAGACAAAATCAATCATGACGTCAAGGCGGTCGAATATTATCTGCGTAACCGGTTTAAGCACAATGAGTTGTCGCGGCTGATTCCTTATATCCATATCGGCTTGACGTCGGAAGACGTCAATAATTTAGCCTACTCGTTGATTCTCAAGGAATTCAAGGAAAAGGTATTGGAGAAATCGCTGGATGGTTTATTGCGACAGATAAAGGAAATAGCGGTCAATAACAAAGATGTCCCGCTGCTTGGCCGGACACACGGCCAGCCGGCCGTCCCGACGACCGTCGGTAAGGAAATGGCCAATTATTATCACCGACTAAAAAAACACCGGCCAAGAATCAGTTCTTACCGGTTTGAAGGAAAATGCAACGGCGCCGTCGGCAGTTTCAACGCCATGCAGTTTGTCTATCCGCAAATCGATTGGATTAAATTCAGCCGGCAATTTGTTTCCTCGCTCGGCCTGGTACCGAATCTGTACGTCACCCAGATTTTGTTTTACGACAACTGGCTGGAGTTTTTTCAGATTATTAATCTGATCAACGGAATATTGCTGGATTTTAGTATTAATCTTTGGCAGTATATTATGCTCGAGGTTTTCGTCCAGAAAAAAGCGCCGGACGAGGTAGGAAGCTCGACGATGCCGCAAAAGATTAATCCGATTACGTTTGAACACGCCGAAGGCAGTCTGCAACTGGCCAACAGCTATTTCGATCTTTTCCAACGTAAATTGATTGTCTCCCGGCTACAGCGGGATTTGTCGGACTCGACTGTCCGCCGGACATTCGGCAACGCGTTTGCCTATACGATTTTGGGTTGGCAAAGTATCAGCCGGGGGCTGCAAAAAATTTCCGTCAACAAAGAGCATATCCGAGAGGAGTTGAATAATCATTGGGAAGTTTTAGCCGAGGCGGTCCAAATATATTTACGGTCCAAAAAAGACGACAAAGCGTATGAAAAACTGAAAACGCTGACCCAGGGCAAGAAAATTACCAGGGAGGTATATGGCGAAATCATTAAGGCCTTGGGATTGGATAAGGAGAAAAAGTTTGCCGGCTTGACGCCGGAGAAGTATATAGGATTGGCAAAAGAGTTGGTTAGTAAGTTATAAAATTAATTTATGATCAATCTAGTCATCGGGGCACAATGGGGAGATGAGGGAAAGGGGAAAATTGTTGATTTATTGGGAGCGACTGCCGACTTCGCCGTCCGTTTTCACGGCGGCAACAATGCCGGCCATACGGTCGTCGTCGCCGGTAAAAAATATCCGTTTCATCTTATACCATCGGCGATTTTAAATAAGGGTGTTACCGGCGTCATCGCCAATGGCGTAATTATTGATCCGGAAGTGTTGATCGGCGAAATCAAAATTGTTGAGGCGGCGGGAATTTCTTTAAAAAATAAATTAGTGATTTCACCCCGCTGTCATCTAATCATGCC
This sequence comes from bacterium, assembly GCA_021787635.1. Taxonomy (GTDB): domain Bacteria; phylum Patescibacteriota; class Microgenomatia; order UBA1406; family GWC2-37-13; genus JAJYIQ01. The sequence continues at coordinate 24,535 of JAJYLO010000006.1, forward strand.
ATATCACAAAGCGCTTGACGAGGCCTATGAAAACGCCCGCGGCAAAAACAAACTGGGGACGACGCGCCGGGGTATCGGGCCGACGCTGGCCGATAAAGTAAGCTACAACGGCCTCCGGGTTTATGAGCTTATGCGCTGGGATATTTTCGTGGAAAAATTCACGTTCCAGGCGGAAATGAAAAACAAAATTCTGAAACTTTTCGGGGTCGAGGCGGTAAAAATCGGCGACGAACTGAAAAAATTCAAGCAGTACCGGGAGATATTGTGTCCGTTTGTCAAGGATGCTTATGCCTTATTACAGCAAGCGGCCGATAAGAAAAAGAATATTTTGTTTGAAGGCGCCCACGGGGTCATGCTCGATACCGACTTTTCACCGTATCCTTTCGCCACCGGCAGCAATGTCGTGTCCGGGGCGGTCAATACGGGGAGCGGTATTTCCGTCAAAAAAATTGATAAGATCTGGGGTGTCGTGAAGGCCTATACTTCCCGCGTCGGCGGCGGTCCTTTGCCGACAGAACTTTCCGGCATGATGGCCGATAATATCCGGGAAAAAGGCCAGGAATACGGGACGACGACCGGTCGGCCGCGGCGAGTGGGCTGGTTGGATTTGGCGGCGGTTAAATTTACGACCAAAGTGATTGATGCCAATAGTCTCGCGATTACCAAGCTGGATATTTTGACCGGTTTGCCGGAAATCAAAGTTTGTGTCGGTTATAAACTGAATGGGAAACCAGTCGATTACAGCGCCTGCGGCTATGATGAACTGGCAAAATTGACGCCGGTTTACAAAACTTTTGCCGGTTGGAAAGAGGACATTGCCGGCGTGAAAAAGTTTGCCAAATTGCCGAAAAATTGCCAGAAGTATGTTAAATTTATCGGCGAATTTTTGAAGATTCCGTTGCGGATCGTTTCCACCGGTCCCGATAGAAAAGAGTATATAAAGTTAAGTTAATTGCAAGACGGCTCCCTGTTTAAAAATTTAAAATTTAAATTGAAAATTAATTTTCCATTGATTATTATTGGTGCCCAATGGGGTGATGAAGGCAAGGGAAAAGTGGTTGATTTGCTGGCAAAACAGGCGACCCATGTCGTCCGCTACAATGGCGGCAACAATGCCGGCCATACCGTCGTCTTCAACAGCGAAAAATTTCCGTTGTCTTTATTGCCATCAGGCGTTCTGCACCAAAAAAAATTATTGTTGGCGCAGGGAGTGGTCATCGATCCGGCGGTTCTCATTAAGGAAATTGAATTTTTCAAAAAAAGAGGGGTTGTCGTCGATCTAGTCATTGATCCGCGGGTCAACATCGTCATGCCGTATCACAAGGCGCTTGATGCGGCGACTGAAGCCTGGAAAGGGAAAAAGGCGACCGGGAGCCTGCATCTTGGGATCGGTTACTGCTATGAAGATAAGAATAACCGTTCCGGCGTCCGTTTTGAAGACCTGGTAGACCCGAAAGTATTAAAGGAAAAGCTGAAGACGTTGGTGCCGCTAAAAAAAAGGCAGATCGAGGGCGTGTTTGGGCAGAAGACGGAATTGAGTACAGAAGAAATTTATCGAGATTATGCGGAATATGGAAAGAAATTAAAAAAATATTTAGGCGACGTTTCCGCGATTGTACAGAAAGCATTAAGCTGTCATGATAAAGTATTATTCGAAGGTGCCCATGGGACGTTCCTTGACGGGATATTCGGGACATATCCCTATACGACGGCCGTTTATACAATCGCTGGTGGAGTCTTTCCGTATGTGGGTTTGCCGCCGCAAAAAATTTACAGTTTGGGAATCGTCAAAGCCTATACCACGCGTGTCGGCAATGGTCCATTTCCCACAGAGTTGTTTGATGATATCGGTTGGAGAATCCGGGCCGCCGGAGGCGAATTCGGCACCGTTTCGAAAAGGCCGCGGCGCTGCGGCTGGTTGGATCTATGTATGCTGCGGACTGCTATTCGTCTGTCCGGTTTTGATTATTTAGCAATTACGAAACTGGATGTATTGTCAGGTTTGCAAAAATTAAAAATTTGCACCCATTATGTCATTGCGACTGCGTCTGATGCGGAAAGCAATAAGACTCCATTAAAAGAGATACCGTCGTTGATGAACGATTTTAGTCGCTGCCGCCCGGTTTATAAAGAGTTTAAAGGTTGGTCAGCCGATATTTCCCGGGTAAGAAGATTTGCCGATTTGCCGAAAGAGGCACAGATTTATTTGAAGTTTATCGAAAAAGAGTTGAAAGTGCCGATTAAAATCGTTTCCGTCGGTGCGGAGAGGAACGCGAACGTACTATTATAATTTTTAAAGTCTATGAAACTAACTGAAGGTTATACTTATGATGATGTGTTACTCGTTCCCCAGAAATCCTTTATCGATCACCGGTCGGATGTATCGACCAAAACGAAATTGACCAGCCATATCGAATTAAACGTTCCGTTTGTCTCCGCCAACATGGATACCGTCACCGAAGGGGAAATGGCAATTGCTCTGGCGCGTGAAGGCGGCATCGGTATCATCCACCGGTTTATGACGATTGATGAACAGGTAATGGAAGTCAATAAAGTAAAAAGAAATGTCGGCTATATTCTGGGAAATCCCTATACTGTCCGTGCCGATATGACTTTAAATAAAGTCTGGACAAAAGCGAAAGAACACAAGATCGACGGCTTTGTCGTCGTCGACGAAAAAAACCGCGTCGTTGGCATTTTAAGCAAACGGGATTTCGCTTTCGAAACGGATTTGAAAACGAAAGTTGCCAAACTAATGACGCCAT
>JAJYLO010000057.1 GCA_021787635.1 bacterium
ACGTTTGCTTCCCTCTCCGCACCAACGGAAATAATTTTAATTGGAACTTTTAACTCTTTTTCAATAAATTTCAAATATGCCTTTGCTTCTTTCGGCAAATCGGCAAACCTTCTTACCCGGGAAATATCGGCTGTCCAACCTTTAAACTCTTTATAAACCGGTCGGCAGCGACTAAAATCGTTCGTCAACGATGATATCTCTTTTAATAGAGTCGGACTGTTTTCCCCTCGACTAACGCTCGGGGTCGCAATGACATAATGGGTGCAAACTTTTAATTTTAGCAAACCTGACAACACATCCAGTTTCGTAATTGCTAAATAATCAAAACCGGATAGACGAATAGCAGTCCGCAGCATACACAAATCCAACCAGCCGCAGCGCCGCGGCCTTTTCGAAACAGTGCCGAATTCGCCTCCGGCGGCCCGGATTCTCTCACCGGTATCATCAGACAATTCTGTGGGAAACGGACCATTGCCAACCCGGGTCGCATAGGCTTTGACGACTCCCAAACTGTAAATTTTCTGCGGCGGCAAACCCACATAAGGGAAGACTCCACCGGCAATTGTATAAACGGCCGTCGTATACGGATACGTCCCGAATATCCCGTCGAGGAACGTCCCGTGGGCGCCTTCGAACAATACTTTGTCATGACAACTTAATGCTTTCTGTACAATCGCGGAAACGTCCCCTAAATATTTTTTTAATTTCTTTCCATATTCCGCATAATCTCGATAAATTTCTTCAATACTCAATTCCGTCTTCTGTCCAAAAACGCCCTCGATCTGCCTTTTTTTTAACGGCACCAGCGTCTCCAGCTTTTCCTTTAACGCTTTCGGGTCTACAAGGTCTTCAAAACGGACGCCGGAACGGTTATTCTTATCTTCATAGCAGTAACCGATACCCAGATGCAGGCTCCCGGTCGCCTTTTTCCCTTTCCAGGCTTCAGTCGCCGCATCAAGCGCCTTGTGATACGGCATAACGATATTGACCCGCGGATCAATGACCAGGTCGACGGCAACCCCTCTTTTTTTGAAAAATTCAATTTCGTTAAGAAGCACTTTCGGATCGATAACCACTCCCTGCGCCAACAATAATTTTTTTTGGTGCAGGACGCCTGACGGCAATAAGGACAACGGAAATTTTTCGCTGTTAAGAACAACGGTGTGGCCGGCATTGTTGCCGCCGTTATAACGGACGACATGAGTCGCTTCTTTGGCTAAAAGATCGACGACTTTCCCCTTGCCTTCATCACCCCATTGGGCACCAACAATAATCAACGGAAATTTAATTTTCAATTTGAAATTTTAAATTTTTATATACTCTTTCCTTTCCGGTCCGGTCGAAACTATCCGCAACGGAATCTTCAAAAATTCGCCGATAAATTTGACATACTTTTGGCAATTTTTCGGCAATTTAGCAAACTTTTTCACGCCGGCAATGTCCTCTTTCCAGCCGGCAAAAGTTTTGTAAACCGGTGTTAATTTTGCCAGTTCATCATAGCCGCAGGCGCTGTAATCAACCGGTTTCCCATTCAGTTTATAGCCGACGCAAACTTTGATTTCCGGCAAACCGGTCAAAATATCCAGCTTGGTAATCGCCAGACTATTGGCATCAATCACTTTGGTCGTAAATTTTACCGCCGCCAAATCCAGCCAGCCCACTCGCCGCGGCCGGCCGGTCGTCGTCCCGTATTCCTGGCCTTTTTCCCGGATATTATCGGCCATCTTGCCGGAAAGCTCTGTCGGCAAAGGACCGCCACCGACGCGGGAAGTATAAGCCTTCACAACGCCCCAGATTTTATCAATCTTTTTGACGGAAATACCGCTCCCCGTATTGACCGCCCCGGATACAACGTTGCTGCCGGTGGCGAAAGGATACGGCGAAAAGTCGGTATCGAGCATGACCCCGTGGGCACCCTCGAATAAAATATTTTTTTTCTTGTCGGCCGCCTGCTGCAACAAGGCATAAGTATCCTTAACAAACGGACACAATATCTCCCGGTATTGCCTGAATTTTTCCAGCTCCTCGTTGATTTTTACCGGTTCGACCCCGAAAAGTTTCAGGATTTTGTTTTTCATTTCCGCCTGGAAAGTGAATTTTTCGACGAAAATATCCCCGTGCATTAACTCATAAACCCGGAGGCCGTTGTAACTCACTTTATCAGCCAGCGTCGGCCCGATCCCCCGGCGCGTCGTCCCCAGTTTGTTTTTGCCGCGGGCGTTTTCATAGGCCTCGTCAAGTGCTTTATGGTACGGCATAATCAGATGGCAGCGGGGCGAGATCACCAGTTTGTTTTTCAGGGAAATCCCGGCCGCTTCGACAATCTTGATTTCGCCGATCAATACTTCCGGATCAATAATTACGCCATTGGCGATGACACCGGTAACGCCCTTATTCAAAATCGCCGATGGTATAAGATGAAACGGATATTTTTTGCCGGCGACGACGACTGTATGGCCGGCATTGTTGCCGCCATGAAAGCGGACGGCAAAATCGGCTGTCGCTCCCAATAAATCAACAATTTTCCCCTTTCCTTCATCCCCCCATTGTGCTCCGATGACCAGATTGATCATAGATTAATTTTATAACTTACTAACCAGCTCTTTTGCCAATCCCACATACTTCTCCGGCGTCAAACCGGCAAACTTTTTCTCCTTATCCAATCCCAAGGCTTTAATGATTTCGCTGTAAACTTCTCGGGTAATTTTCTTGCCCTGGGTCAGCGCTTTCAGTTTTTCATACGCTTTGTCGTCTTTTTTGGACCGCAAATATATCTGGACCGCCTCGGCTAAAACTTCCCAATGATTATCCAACTCCTCCCGGACATGCTCTTTGTTGACGGAAATTTTCTGCAGTCCCCGGCTGATACTTTGCCAACCCAAAATCGTATAGGCAAACGCATTGCCGAATGTCCGGCGGACGGTCGAATCGGACAAATCCCGCTGCAGCCGGGAGACAATCAGTTTGCGCTGGAAAAGATCAAAATAGCTGTTGGCCAGCTGCAAGCTTCCTTCGGCATGTTCAAAAGTAATCGGATTTATTTTTTGCGGCATCGTCGAACTGCCGACTTCATCTATCGCTTTTTTCTGGACAAAAACTTCCAGCATAATATATTGCCAAATATTAATGCTAAAGTCCAGTAGTATTCCATTTATTAAATTAATCATCTGAAAAAATTCCAGCCAGTTATCATAAAACAAAATTTGGGTGACGTACAGATTCGGCGCCAGGCCAAGTGAAGAAACAAAATCTTGGCTGAATTTGATCCAATCAATTTGCGGATAAACAAACTGCATCGCGTTGAAACTGCCGACGGCGCCGTTGCATTTTCCTTCAAACCGGTAAGAATTGATTCTTGGTTGGTGTTTTTTTAGTCGGTGATAATAATTGGCCATCTCTTTGCCGACAGTGGTCGGAATGGCCGGCTGACCATGTGTCCGGCCAAGCAACGGGACATCTTTGTTTTTTACCGCTATTTCCTTTATCTGTCGCAATAAACCATCCAACGATTTCTCCAAAACATTTTCCTTGAATTCCTTGAGAATCAACGAGTAGGCTAAATTATTGACGTCTTCCGACGTCAGGCCGATATGGATATAAGGAATCAGCCGCGACAACCCATTGTGTTTAAACCGATCGCGCAGATAATATTCGACCGCCTTAACGTCATGATTGATTTTGTCTTCAATCTTTTTGATCTCCTGATGATCTTTCCGGCCGAATGATTCGATTAAATATCGAATTGTATCAAGCTCTTTTCTGGTCAGTGACGGCACGACACCGCAACGGGCCAGTTGTTCGAGGTATTTTAACTCGACGATAACACGGTATTTATTCAAGGCCGATTCGGGAAAATATGGTACTAAGGAAGTGAGTTTTTGATAATTTCTTCCGTCGATGGGGGTAATTGCTTCAAATATTTCCACCAGGACTATTTTTATCAGAGTGAAAGAAAAAAGTCAACCGCAGTCAACTTGCTTTTTTATAAAAATATTCTATAATTCTTATTATAGGATATGAATAATCATCCCGAGTTGGGTTATGATCTTCAAATAAAGAGAAAAAATGTTAAAGGAATTCTTGCTGCTGGTGCATTTGGATTACTTGAAGTCGCTTGTGCTGTTAAACCGGTATTGCCGCCAACTAGCACGCTTCAGCCTGAAGCACAAACCGCTACCCCGACTGTCAAATCAACGGCTTCACCGGCTCCTGAACCGATTCATACACCTGTTCTCCCACCGACTTTTATCCCGTCGGCAACCTATGATATCGCTACCAATAGCGTCGTCCTCACGCCAACTCTTGAGCCGATGACGCCTTCACCGACGGCGGAAGCGGCTCATCCCACTGAATTGGGCACACTAGACAAAGTCAAATTCGGGAAAACAGAAATTACCGCCGGGACCGACATCACCTTTGAGGTGAATCAGTCCGGAGTCAAGACTCCGGTAAGGCTAGTGGCTAGTGATAGATTCCGCGACCTCCATATCCAGGCCGATACCTGGTACACACAAACGATTAACGGGAAAGCGCCCAAAGACATTCTGCGGCAGTATATCGAAGATATGCTTAATGCTCGCCCCACCGGCAATGTCTGGGGGACAACCAATGGTAAAGGGTTGAAAGAAACAGAAGTTACGCTTCCTCCCGGCACGAAAATTGTCTTAATCGCGGCCACCCATGAGGAACTGTTTGATTCTGGCGTACCAAGAGATCCCACAGCCAATAATTTCAAAGTGGCAATCGAATACGATCCTCGCGCTCATGAATTAAGGGCAGCAGTGGCAGCGATGGCAGAAGATAACATATCACACTTTTTTAAAATACGTCCTCAGTGGACTCGGGATTTTGACATTTTCTCTCAAGTGTTCACTGATTGGGGTAACTTAATGACGATTATTCCACCGGTCACTGATGAATCTGTAATGAATACTGACCCAAAACAAACAGCCCTATTTACTACAGTATACAAAATGCTAGATGCGACAAATCCTGCACGTGGATTTATCCATTTCCTTCCACCGCACCAATAACCCACTGGAATTTGTGAAGACGTAGGGTGTAGTATTATTACATGAACCGCTGGCTGCTTGGGCTTTTCATATTTTTACTTATTATTGTAAGCGTTGAATTAGCTGTATACGTCAACCTAAAGCAAGTCCACCAACCAGCAACCCGTATTTCCTTTCAGACAGCGCCGGATATGAAGATTGTCTATGATCACTCGACGCTTGATGCGTATCTAAAACAGATAAAATTTTGGCAGGGTCTCTCCTGGGTGGGAAAAGAAAAAGCGATTACTCCGCCAGTTATCCCATCCGCCTTGGTAATCGAACTGCCCAGTGCCACTGATGAACCATGGTTTAAAGTCGCGGTTCACAACAAAATCTACTCCTCTTATGGCTTTTCTATTGGCGCCACTGGCCAAAATACAATCAAGCTTTATCTGTCACCTTCGGCTGTCAGCGATCTGCAAGCGAAAGGGTACCAGAGCCCCATCGGAACAATGGTATTAACCGGCCTTTGTTTGGAAACAAGTTCTGTGGCGCAAGCAACCTTACCGGAGCAAGAACGGTTCAATCTCTGCG
>JAJYLO010000058.1 GCA_021787635.1 bacterium
ATGATGATACAGTTTGTTTCTGGTGATCGAAATTTTATCGGTTAACAGTTTTATTCTTTTAGTGAAATCCCAATCGTCCGGGCCGAAGCGGATGTTTTTGTCGTCGAACCCGCCGACTTTTTGGTACAGTTTTTTGGTAACGATTCGGACGGCGTCGATGCAAGTCGCGTTGTAGAAACTGCGCTCGAAATTGCGGATTTTGCCGAAAAATCCCTTACCTTTTATTACTTCGGGAATATACAAAGCGCCGATTTTTTTACTACAAACAAGACTGAAAGCTTCTTCCAGCAGTTTTTTGTCGAAAGTCATATCGGCATCGGGGAAAAAAATTATTCCACCATGGCTTTTGGCGACGCCGAAATTCAGTTGGGCGCCGCGAGAATTTTTTATCTGCTTGTTTGGCGAAAGAAGATAAATCCTATCGGCCAGTTTTTTAGCGGTAGCGACTGTTTTATCGGTTGATTGATTATCGACGACGATAATTTCCATTTGATTCGGCGATAGTGTTTGGTGCCGGAGGCTTTTCAGGCAGCGGCCAATATTTTTTTGCTCGTTGAAAGTGGCGATCACAACGGATATTTTGAGTCGTCGGTGCCCGCTTGACATATTGGTAGCAATATGGTTAAATATAAATAACCTAGCCGCGGACACTGCTCCGCGGTTTTTTTTATATCTTCTTTAGAAGTTCATTAAATTTAATAAAAACTATTTTATTTCTCTTAATAAGTTTCTTATCAAATAAAGTTTTCTTTTCTTGATGATCGATTATATATGATGGAATAGCATATAAACCCCGATACATTATTTTATTTGCTAAGCAAATCAAACGTATTTTAACAGAAGGTTTATGCCGTTTAAGAAATTGCACTGCCTGTAGAAAATCGGCATCACCGGTAATAAGATATGCCGAATCAAATTTACCCAGCAAACCGTATCCTACCAGATCAACGCTTAATTTAACATCGACTTCTTTTTCTTTACCGCTGGTTTTGGAGCGATAGCCTTTAAAAAAAGTAACGCGCGGAGTTTTTTTTACCGACCGATAAAATGAAAACTCATTGGAAATAAATTCATATTCCTTTTTGGTAAGTCGTTTTTTTTTGGGGGTATAAGACGCGTAAAATAATATCTTATCAAAAACAATATTTAGCTTTTTTTCAACTTGTTTTATAAATAGTGAAAAATCAAGATATTTATTTGGGCCAAAAAATTCATATTGGCCGGCATAAAAGTTTGTGCCGTCAATAAATAAGTAAGTGGTCATTAGTTATGGTAAAGTATATCATAGCGGTATGATGAAAAAAAATTGGTTGACTCTGTCGGTATTGGCTTTACTGGTGTTTTTGGTATACGTCAATTCCTTGAATGGCGCTTTTGTCTCCGATGACAAACTGACACTGCCGTTTATTCTCGCCAACGGATTGGGAAAGTCGCTTATTTCCCGGCCGTATTCGGCATTCCAGACGATCATAATGTATCTGTCTTATAAAATCGGCGGTGGCAGTCCGATACCGTTTCACCTGATAAATATTCTTAGTCATATCGGAGTAGTTTGGGTAATCTATATATTATTTGCCGTCATTGCCGGTTCTACCATCGCCTTTTTTACAGCCGCATTGTTTGCCGTCCATCCGATACTGACAGAATCAATATCGTGGATTTCCGGCGGACCATACATCCGTTACACCCTTTTTGTTTTGCTGACTTTCCTCTTTTACGTCAAATCAAAAAACAAAAAATGGTATTGGGTTTCGTTTACTACATTTGTGGTAGCGCTTTTATTTTCGGAAGATGCGCTGGTCGTGCCTTTAATATTGGCAGTTTATGAATTAGCTTTCGGTTCGATAAAAAAGAATTGGAAAAAATTAATTCCTTATTTTGTGATCAGCGCTTTTTGGTCACTGTTATACGTTGTACAAATCGGTACCCGCATGGCGGCCGTGTCCGGACAAAGTTATCAGCCGGCAGCCGCCTTAAATCCGCTAATTCAGATCCCGGTTGCCATCACTTTTTATTTACAATTGATATTCTGGCCGGATAAGTTGACACTGTACCACTCGGAAATGAGTTTTGGACTGGTGGATTACTGGATAAGGGTGATTGGGGTGTTAGGGTTGGTCGGGGTAATCATATGGGGCTGGAAAAAAAATAAATATGTCTTTTTTTGGCTGTCTTTTTTCATTATCAGTTTGCTACCGATGCTGACGCCATTTGGCATCTCCTGGATTGTGGCGGAAAGATATGTGTATTTGGGAACAGTGGGAGTGTTGGGGGTGGTGGGTTATGGGCTAACGAGTTTAATAAAAAACAAGAAAACGGAAACGATCGGTTATTTGATATTTGTTATTGCCATAATGGGATTGATGATCAGGACTGTCGTCCGAAACATTGACTGGCAGACGGAAGATAACCTGTGGATTGCGACCGGCAAAACAGCGCCGAATTATTGGGTAACGCATAATAATTTGGGTGATGTTTACGGCCGGCATGGGGACCTGAAACGATCGGCAAAGGAGTTTGAATTGGCCATAAAGTTGAATCCCCGCTATGCCGATGCGTACCATAATTTAGCCAATACCTACCGCCAAATGGGTGATACTGTTAACGCCTTAAAAAATTTCCAATTGGCATTGAAATACAATCCCGGGTTGTGGCAGTCGGATGAAAATATTGCCGCCATTTATTTTTCCCAGGGTAATTTTTCGTCGGCGGCTGATTTTATGCAGCGGGCAATAAAAATCAGCCCGAGCGATACTTATTTATATGCCGGTTTAGGAGAGATTTATTTGAAAGCCAATGATAAAAATAAGGCAAAGCAGGCATTTCTTCAGGCATTGTCAATCGATAGTCATAACATTAATGCAAAGCAGGGGTTGGCCGTGGCGGAATGAGTTTCTGAATTTTGAAATTTGTCTGCACCCGTTTCAGCAGAAAGTATGGCGAGATTCGTGAAATAGTAAAGTCATAAATAATTCTGCCAATCGATTTCTAAAGCGCGTTTCATTTTGTCGCGCGAAAATCGGTATTTTATTAATTTAGCTGGTATTCCGCTAACGATCGAATATGGTAAAACATTCTTGGTGACAACTGTATGTGAGCCGACAATCGCCCCTCGGCCGACGGTGACACCGGGAAGAATGACGGCAAAAGAACCGATCCAGACGTCGTCCTCAATTTTTACTGCCTTACCGTCAAATCCTTGTTTGCATATCGGCTTCTGCCAATCGGAATAACGGTGTTTTTCGGAAATAATTATCGCGTACGGGCCAATCATCACCTGATTACCGATTTTAATGCCGAATTGTCCAAACAGTTCGGTATGATGATTGATTATGACCCTGTTTCCTAATTCAATCAATTGTGGATAGCCGATTGCGACGTGAGGAAATAACAAACAATTTTTTCCGATTTTTTTAAAAAAAAACCTAACAGTTTTGTTCGAAATTTAATTCTGGCGTAATTAATTTGGTTGTAGAAACGTTTTAAGACATTGATCATTATTCAGAAACTAAATGTTTCATCATTTTGCTGCCGATGTTTTTCCAGAAGACAAAGGAAAAGAAATCGACTTTCGTCTGGTTCGGGTCAAAATCAAGAAGATGTGCCAGTAACTTTTGCGCCATATAGAAAAGATATTGGAAATCATGCCAACTGCGGATGCCGGCGATTTTTCGGAAGATATATTGTGGGGTCATAAACGACGAGTACAATTCCTGTTCTAAATCGTAGATTTTTTCCTTGGAAAACGGCGTTTTCATTACCGGCTCGCGCATATCATAGTGGTTATAGTCTTCGGTCAAGAGCCACCCGTTCTTTTTACATTCCTTCCAGAGCGGCGTCCCGGGATAAGGAATAGTGATCGTCGCCTGCATTGTGTTGAAATATCCCTTTTTGAAACAATATTTGGCCAAGTCGATCGTCTTTTTGGCGTCTTTGTACGACTCCCAGGGAAAACCGAGCATGACGGTGGCGTGTGGTTCAAGACCGGCTTTAGTCGCCATCCGGCTGCCGTTTATAATTTCCTCGACCTTTATTCCTTTATCCAATTTATCCAAAGTTTTTTGGTTGCCCGACTCCATGCCGTAAAGGATAAATCGGAAATTGGCTTTTTTCATGAGGTAATAAAGGTCTTGACCGATGGCATTAAATCTCATATTGCAGCCGTAAACGACCTTTTTGTTATAACCGCTTTCGATCAGAAGTTCGCAGAACCGCTTCATTTTATTGCCGGCAAACATTGTACCGGCGTCGTCAAAAATTTCCTTGACACCGTATTTGTCGACGACGTGTTTGACTTCGGCAAATAACCGCTCGGGCGAGAAACTACGGTATGAGCCTAAAGGATTAATGGTATGGTCCCAGACGCAGAAAGTGCAGCGGTTCCACCAGCAGTCGCGGCCGCTATACATATATGTGCCGGGCGTATATTTGTAATTGCCGTTTTCGAAAGCATAAAGCCGCCATTTGGTCAGGTCGCGGTCGATAAAGGGGAGGGTGTCGAGGACGTGGCGGAGGGAGGCGGGACCGGAATTAATAATTTTGTCTCCTTTTCTCCAATAAACTCCCCCCTCCAACATTTCTCCCTTGTAAATATGGTTTAATAGGTTGAGGACAATGAAGTCGTAATCGCCGCCGGCGATAATATAATCCACTTTACTATTTTTAAATGATTCAAGCGGCAGGTAAGTGACGTGGTCGCCAACTAAAATTATTTTCATCCGCCGGCCGGCGGATTTAATTTTTAATGATTTTAGTTCATTAATGATTTTCCAGTGGGTTTTGATGACCGGCGCTTTGGTTTCCAAAAGCAGATAATCGGGTTTGATTTTCAGCAGCTGCTTCAACCATTCATCGTATGTCTGCTTTTCGGCAATGCCGTCCATCCAATAAACTTTATAGCCGTTTTTTTTCAGCAAAGTAGCAGCATAAGCCGGTACCATGGGATAGATATAAGTCGGCGAATTGAAATATTGAAACTGCCGGTTTTGCGACAGCAAAGGAATGCCTTTTTTGGAAACGATCGGCGGATAGCCGACGACGATTTTAACCATAAATTTTATCTTTTTTAATCAGGCCGGTGAAGGCGCCTTTGACAAACATTATACCATAGACGAAATGGGTTAAAAATAAAGCGGCGGCGGCGTTTATGGCGACGAATAAACTTCGGGTATGCCAATAAGCAGTAATAAACAGCAATAATTCACCGGCAAGATAAAGAAGAAACGGTAAAAAAAGAAAAAAATTAAAACCGATAACAAAAGGATAAATAATTAGCAGTAATAAATAAATCAGAAAAAAAGTCGGAATCAGGTAACCGATCCGCCGGGAATTTTCGTCGCCGTGGGCAAAAAAAGCGCCGCGGTGAAAACCGTAATTGGCGTGTTGTTTCAGGAAACTTATCAG
>JAJYLO010000007.1 GCA_021787635.1 bacterium
ATGGCATTACAGGGAAAAACACCGAAAGAATACCTTATGGAAAAATTAAAAACACATGCGCTTAATCGTACTGGAAATTTACCTGTCAAAAGTGTAGTGGATGTTTCTTAGACAATACAAGGACAAACAGTCGCTTTTTTATAAGATTAAAAAGTAACTACCTTATCGCTTTCTTTGATAAGGTTGTACAGTTCTTTCATCCCGCTTACCGGACAGGTTTTACTAGCTTCTTTGTGTCTAAGAACCATACATGTCTCACAGACTAAAATTTCTCCCTTACCCGCCTCAAGAAAGGCATCAACTTGTTTTTGGATGTCAAATTTATCACTTGTGAATTGTAAGTATTCAACACCCTCACCGATAAGGAATACGCTTACGTTATCACCACTTTTTAAAGCTAAGTTGCCTAGTCTAAAGGCATTCCAATTTTTTTCTGCGTTGTTGGTTGAAAGAATAATGGCAAGTTTCATATTTTGACCCTTTTATATATAGTATTTTAACAAATAAAGGTATTAAAATCTTGCTCCTTCACTACCGTAAGGACGTTTCTTTGAAGGTAAAAAGACAACTGAATAACAAGGGGTACGGTCCGAAACTTCTTAAAACAAAATGACACTTAGCAAGCAAAATCGGGCTTTTTTAGAGTTTACGGTCGCTTGGTGTCCAATCTTGCTGCGGGGCAGGGATTCGAACCCCGATAAGTAGATTCAGAGTCTACTGTACTACCATTATACGACCCCGCAAGTTACGCTTTATTTTAGCAGAATTTGACCGAAAATACATTTATCCTGTGCTAAAACAATATCCCCTCCCTGTTTAATTCTTTATATCCTCTTTCTTTTCCTCATATATTTTGACGGTAATATTGTCGTATGATTACGGTGCAGAATACTTTTTATTTTCTCGGCAGTATTTTTTTGATGATCAGCATCGTTGCCCGGGGCGTTGTCTCCATCATGAATGCTCTTCCCGATGGCCAAAAGAAAAAACGTAGACGGAAAAAATGAGATATTTATATCCTGATTGTCGCCAAGGAAACAAGATAAACGAGCAGATTGAAAAATACCGTTGAATATAACAACGTATTTCTCAAAACCGTTCCCCAGCGTTTTATTTTTCCCAATTCTGTCAAAAAAAGGCTAAAAAGGAATATTGGTATGGGAAACAATATTACATAATAATGTAACGCTATACCGGCGGAGTAAATCAAGAGAGTTAAAAACGGTATCGCTAACCAAATGACAAACATCTTTCTTTGCGGAAGTTTTTTCTTCAACAGCAAAAATGCAGTCATCAAGAAACATAAACCGGCCATCAGCAAATTCTTCGTATTAAATAGGCTGGCCGACATATACCGGAAAATAAACAAAGTATTACGAATCTGATTAAAGCAGCGTTCGCCGTGACCATGATAACGCAACCACGACCAAAACGAACAATTCTCCTTTACCGGAACAGCAATTTTTATTATCTGACCAGACTGTACCAAATACGGAAAAAGAAATGCCAGACAAATAATGGCACCGGCCAACCCAGATTGCCAATAGATCTTCTTCCAGGGAACAAGTAGAATAAATACTGGAATAATCAGGACGACTATGATATGTAATAACGATGCAATTCCCAAGGCAACAAATATGAGCGGTAAAAAAGCGCTGTGACCTTTTCGGACTTTAATCAGAAAGTATAACGCCAGCAGTATGCAAAGAGGAATCAGATTATAATTCCAGGGAAAATTGTCCATTGTTATTGCCAATGCACTGAAAGTGTAAATTAGCGCCGCTATATAACCGATTTGTCGATTGAATAAAATTTCGGCTGTCCGAAAAATCAACCAGATATTGACGGAATTTACCAAAGCGAAAAAGATAATTGCCGCCCGGTAATCTCCGCGCCCCAATGCGTAAGGAATAGCCAGTATATAATAGATTAGCGGTCCAAAATGCAGGTTCGAGTTAACGCTGCTACCCGTACTCCATAACGGAAAATACCGGCCGGACACTATTTGACCAGCAATTTTCCAATAGGCGGCAAAATCGCCGCCGAGGCGGATATTGATTAATCCCAACAGTCTCAAAATCAAACCGGTGATAAATAGAAAAATGAGCGGCCGGTTTAATAATACTTTCTTATTGGAAATTTTTTGCATAAAGCCTTAACTTCGCGGGCAACCGTTTTAATAACGGACGTTTCAGCGATAATTTTATTCCGGTTGTCCCGTTTTCTTTCTCCCAAGCTGTCGATCTTCAACCGCTCTTTTTCTTCTTTTAAGCCGCGCAACACTTTATCAATCCACTTGGCCACCTGTTTCATTTGTTTTTCTTTCAATCCGCGGCTGGTCATACCCGGGGTGCCAAAACGGATGCCAGACGGAAAATACGGCGGATTGGTATCGAAAGGAACCGCGTTGCGGTTCAGCACCAAACCGGCCGCTTCCAATGCTTCCGCCGCCGTATTACCCAATAAACCTATCGACCGTAAGTCAATCACTATCACGTGACTATCGGTTCCGCCGCTTAAAAGTTCATAGCCCATTTTTTTCAGTTCATCGGCAAGAACTTTAGCATTTTTGACGATCTGTTGACCGTATTTGATAAAACTTTGTTTACTCGCTTCCTGAAAACAAACGGCCATTGCCGCCGTGACGTGATTATGCGGCCCGCCTTGTAAACCGGGAAAGACAGCTTTATTGATTTTTTCACCCATCTCCGGATCTTTTTTCAAACCTTTATCGGTAACAAGAATTATTGCCCCCCGTGGTCCGCGCAAGGTTTTATGAGTCGTCGTCATGATCACGTGCGCATAAGGAACCGGATTGGGATAAACGCCGGCGACGATCAATCCGATCACATGCGAAACATCAACCATCAATAAGGCATTCACTTTTTCCGTAATTTGGGCAAAACGTTTGAAATCCAATAAGCGGGAATAGTGGGTGGTGCCGGCAACAATAATCTGCGGTTTTTCCTTCGTCGCCATTCGCTCAACCGCGTCGTAATCAATACGGCCGTCTTTCGCCACATCATATTGCACTGTCTGGAAAAATTTGCCGGAGAAAGTTATTTTCGGAACGCCATGGGTTAAGTGGCCTCCGCTTGGCAATGCCAAACCCATGATTTTGTCACCGGGTTTTAGCAAGGCGAAATATATCGCCGTATTAGCCGGAGAACCGGAATATGGTTGGACGTTTACGAATGGAACTTTGAATAATTTTTTTGCCCGTTCGATCGCTAATTCTTCTAGCATATCGGAATACTTCTGCCCTTGATAATATCTTTTTTGAGGATAACCCTCGGAATATTTGTTGGTAAAAACCGATCCCAATGCATCCATCACGTCCTGTGATGCATAATTTTCCGATGGAATCATCATTAATGTTTCCTGCTGTCTTTTGGCTTCCTGTTTAATAAGTTTGCCAACTGCTTTGTCTTTCATGGAATAAAAATAAACTAATAATTGGGGTTAAGAAGCGATCCCGGTGGAAATTATTAGTATGTCATGGCAGTATATTTTCTCCATCATAGCGCAATATTTTTTGTTTTGCAAGTTATAATATAACCATGATATATGTTCTTATCGGCAGCGACCTGGTGATGGCGGCCGTTTTCCTACTACGCTTCAGCCATCTGCCACCGCAAGTGCCGCTTTTTTATTCCCTGCCCTGGGGTGAACAACAGCTGGCCGACAGCTGGACAATTTTATTGTTGCCATTTGCGCTTAACCTATTATTCATTTTCAACAATTTTATTTACCGCCGTTTCTTTTTGGGAAATCCTCTAGTTCAAAAAATATTAGATGTTTTGAATATTCTCTTATCCGTCAGCCTGACGTTGATTTTTGTCAAAATAATTTTTCTAATTACATGAATAGTCTGATTGTTTTCGTCGTCGCTTTCCTGATATCTTTCATCCTGACTATCCCGACGATTTTTATTGCCTATAAAACCAATCTTGTCACCAATATCAAAAAACGTTTTCACCCGGCCCACACTCATAAAGGTAATATTCCCCGCGGCGGCGGCGTGCCAATATATATCGCCATTCTGCTGACATCAATCATTTTTTTACCGATCAATAAAATAATGTTTGGGATCCTCATTGCCGGTTTCCTTTTGATAATGCTCGGACTCCTTGATGATTATTCCGATGTCAATCCCTATCTTCGCTTTTTTGCTAACCTTTTTATCTCCGCCTTGGTCATCGCTTTCGGCCTGGGAATTCCCTATATCTCCAATCCCTTTGGCGGCATCATCCGGCTAGATCACTGGCAAATTGCGATTAATTTTCTGGGACAACATTCCATCTGGGTCATCGCTGACTTACTGGCGATTATCTGGCTTTCCTGGACAACCAATATGGTTAATTGGAGCAAGGGAGTAGACGGTCAGCTACCGGGCTTTGTCGTTATCTGCGCCGTCTTCATGGGACTTTTGTCGCAACGGTTTACCGCCCATGATATCAGCGCCCAGACAGTAATGCTTTTTTCTTTTATTGTCGCCGGCAGTTTCTTGGGATTTCTGCCTTTCAATTTTTATCCGCAAAAAATCATGCCCGGTTATGGCGGCGGCGCGCTTGCCGGATTTTTGCTTGGTATTCTGTCGATTCTTTCCTTTGGCAAACTGGGGACGGCCATCCTGATTTTATCCATTCCGATGATTGACGCCATATATACGATTATTCGCCGGTTGAAAAAACGGCAGTCGCCTTTTCAGGCCGATTGGGGACATTTGCATCACCGCTTACTGGAAATCGGCTGGGGCAAACGCCGGATCGCCATTTTTTACTGGCTGGTATCATTAATACTCGGAATATCGAGTTTGTTTTTTAATAAGTTGGAAAAATTAATTGCTTTCATTACCATCGCCATAATGCTGCTCGTCTTCTTGGTCATTATCGAAAGGATGAAAAAGGAGAGGTTGGTATGAAATATTTCATCAAAACTTTCGGCTGCCAGCAGAATGTTGCTGATTCGGAAAGAGTGGAAGCGGCCTTAACAGCCCGCGGTATGAAAAAAGCTAAAAACTACAACGACGCCGACTATATTGTCATCAACACCTGCATGGTTCGGGAATCGGCGGAAAACAGAGTTTACGGATTAGTCAATAATCTCTCTAAATTACCGTCCAAAAAGCGGTCGCCTTTTAGGCGAAAAATTATAGTTACCGGCTGCATGACCGGTTTAGCCGTTCGGGACAAAACAGGCAAATTTCTTAGAAAAATTAAAGAAGCGATGCCGGCGGTCGATGAGTTCATGCCAATTGAAGAGGTAGGATTCGACCACCAACTGCTCCGACAAGATACGGAAAGCGCCTGGATCCCAATCAGTAATGGCTGCAATAATTTTTGCGCCTATTGCGTTGTGCCGTTTACGCGTGGACGGGAAATCAGTCGGCCGTATGAAGATATTATTAAGGAAGCAAAAGCGCTGAAGGCAAAAAGATACAAAAATATAACATTGTTGGGACAGAACGTAAACTCTTATGGCAGTGACTTGATAATGCATAAAAAGCCTATCTTTGTCAAGCATCTCGGCCGCTACCGCATTCCCACCCTTTTTCCATACTTATTAGATGATATCGCCAAACTCGGATTCGATAAAGTCGACTTCATTTCCAGCAATCCCTGGGATTTTTCCGATGAATTGATCGATGTCATTGCTAGAAATAAAAACATAACGAGAACGGTACATCTGCCAGTCCAATCCGGTGACACGAATGTTCTTAAACGGATGAATCGGTGGTACAACTGCGATGATTATCTCGATTTGGTCGCGAATTTAAAATTTAAAATTAAAAATTTAAAATTAACAACGGATATAATCGTTGGATTCCCTGGTGAAACGAACGAAGAGTTTGAGAATACTGTTAAACTCTGTAAAAAAGTCGGTTTCCAAATCGCCTTTATCGCCCAATATTCGCCCCGCTTCGGCACCGCCGCGACAAAAACGATGAAAGACGACGTCCCGCATACAGTCAAGGAAAAACGCTGGCAAATCTTGGAAAACTTGATAAATAAACCAAATTTATCAATCCGTACCGGAAAAGCGAGGATATCTATTTCGAGCGCTTAAGGAGCCAATGATTTGAGAGGGGTATTCCTATTGTGCGAGAGATACGGTATAGAACTTTTCTTTGTGATAAAATTAATTTATGAAACTTCTTGTTACCGGCGGAGCCGGCTTTATCGGCTCCAATTTTATTTTATACTGGCTGAAAAAATATCCGCAGGATAAAATCGTCAATCTTGACAAACTTACTTATGCCGGCAATCTGGAAAACTTGAAAAACGTCGCCGACAACCCGAACTACCAATTTGTCAAAGAAGACATTTGCAATTTGCCGTTCGTTAGTTCATTAATGGCCGATGAAAAATTTGACGTGGTCGTCCATTTCGCCGCCGAATCCCATGTTGACCGTTCGATCGCTGACCCGGCGCCTTTCATAAAAACCAATATCGAAGGCACTTATGTCCTGCTGGAAGCGGCCTTGAAAAACAAAATCCCGCGCTTTCATCATGTCTCTACCGATGAAGTTTTCGGTGCTTTGGAATTAAACTCCAAGGAAAAATTTAATGAAAAAACACCATACAATCCCCGCAGTCCTTATTCCGCTTCCAAAGCCGCCTCCGACCATCTTGTCCGTGCTTATACTACCACCTACAACCTACCCACTACAATCTCCAATTGTTCTAACAATTTCGGTCCCTACCAGTTTCCGGAAAAACTGATTCCGCTCGCCATCACCAATATTCTTGAAGATAAAAAAGCACCGATTTACGGCGATGGCCTGTATGTCCGCGATTGGCTTTATGCCGAGGACCATTGTGAAGCGATTGATCTCATCCTTCATAAGGGAAGAATCGGAGAAACATATTTTATCGGCAACTTAACCGAAGATATTTCCAACCTAAATGTCATAAAGAAAATCCTGAAAATCATGGAAAAGGACGAAAACTACCTCGAATTTGTGACCGACCGCCCTGGCCACGACCGCCGTTATGCCATCGATTGGAGCAAGATAAAAAACGAATTGGGCTGGCAGCCAAAACACAACTTCGATCAGGCGCTGGAAGAAACGGTTAAATGGTATATGGACAATAATGATTGGTGGCTCCATTTGAAAAATAATACGACAATTTAACAATGCAGCAATGAAAAAAATCGCCATTACCGGCTCGACCGGCCTGATCGGATCACGAATCATCGAGCTTCTGAAAAACGAATTCCGTTTTATCGAAATTCTCCAGTCGGACATCGATATCACTAATCGGGATCAAACGGCGGCATTTATAAAAAAGATTGAATTTGATTTACTGCTCCATCTGGCCGGATACACCGATGTCGACGGCGCAGAAAATAAACGGGAAATCACTCAAAAAATAAATGTTGACGGTACAAAAAATGTTTTTGACGCCGTTTTTAAAAAAAACAAACAACTCATTTATATCTCAACCGATTTCGTTTTCGACGGGCAAAAACCACCTTATTTTGAAGACAGTGTTCCCCATCCATTAAGTTTTTATGCCCAAACAAAATATGAAGGCGAAAAAATTGTCGGCCAGAAAGCGATGATTGTCCGTTTGTCTTACCCGTATCGAAAAAGTTTTACACCGAAACGGGATTTTGTCCGCAACATCAAACTGGCGCTGGAGAAACAAAAGCCGATTCAAATGGTTACCGATTCGCTCATCACGCCGACTTTTATCGACGATATTGCTTTTGGTTTAAAACATTTAATAAACAATTATTCGCCGGAAATTTATCACTTAGTCGGCGGCACCAACCTGTCGCCATATGAGGCCGGCCGTCTGATCGCCAAAACTTTTAACCTTGACGACTCGCTGATCCGACCGACGACTTATCGGGAGTATTACGAAAATAAAGCTCCCCGTCCGCAATTATCCGATATCCGGAGCAAGAAAAATCATTTTTTGCCAATGAACGGTTTTCAAGAGGGATTGAAAAAACTGTTATAAATTTATATTATTGATCTTTATGACGATAACATTTATTGGCCACGGCTATGTCGGACTGGTCACCGCCTGCGTTTTTGCCGATTTCGGCAATGATGTCTGGGTCATCGGCCACACTGACGAAAAATTAAAACGGTTGAAAAACGGGGATCCAATCATTTACGAACCCGGGCTTAAAGAATTGCTGGAAAAAAATCTCAATGCCAAAAGATTGAATTTCACTAAAAACTACGAAGAGGCCATTCCCAAATCGGATATCGTTTTTATCGCCGTCGGTACGCCACCCAAGGAAAACGGCGAAGCCGATCTATCGGCGGTATTGGCGGTTGCCAAAGAAATTGGCGAAAACTTGAAAGACCATTTTACCGTCGTTTCCTGTAAAAGCACTGTTCCTGTCGGCACCAATCTAAAAATCGAAAAAATCATCAATGATTGTAAAATACCGACAGCCAAAGTCGCCGTTGCCTCCTGCCCGGAATTTTTGCGGGAAGGAACAGCCATTCACGATACGATTAATGCCGACCGGGTCGTCATCGGCTCCGATTCGCCGGAAGCAATAAAACTGCTTTTAAAAATGCATGAACCGATAAACGGCCAGCGGATAGTCACCAATTTGGCGTCAGCTGAGCTTATCAAATATACTTCCAATGCGATGCTGGCGACGAAAATTTCCTTCGCCAACCTGATTTCTTTTTATTGCGAGCGGACCGGTGCCGACGTCGAAAGCGTTCTTAATGCCGTCGGTTTGGATAAACGGATCGGCCGGATTTTTATGGATCCGGGAGTCGGCTACGGCGGTTCCTGTTTTCCCAAAGACCTTAATGCATTGCTTAATACCGGCAAAAGTCTCAATATCGACACCGCTTTTCTTGAGGCGGTGGAAAACGTTAATGCCCAGTCGCGGTGTAATTTTGTTGATAAAATACTGACTCATATTCCCGAAAAAAACATTGCTATCTGGGGGTTGAGTTTTAAACCGAACACTGATGACATTCGTTTTGCTCCATCTATTTATGTAATAAACAGTCTGCTGAAAGAAAACTTCCGTATCGCAGTTTACGATCCAGTTTCTATGAATAATATTCGCAAAATTTTTGGTGAAAAAATAAAATATTGCGAAAATCCTTACGCTACCTTAACCGGGGTGGCAGGTTTGGCGGTATTAACTGAATGGAATGAATTCAAAGAACCCGATTTCGGTAAAATGAAGAAATTGATGAAAAACCGCTATATTTTCGATGGTCGGAATGTTTATTTTAACAACATAAAAAATAATCATGATTTTGCCTATTTTCCAGTTGGCAAAAAACCAATTATATAAATGCGTATTCTAATTACCGGCGGGGCAGGTTTTATCGGCTCTCATCTTTGTGAAAAATTGCTTCAGGAAAAACACCGTGTAATCTGTGTCGATAATCTGCTCACCGGCTGTGAAAAAAACGTCGCTCACTTAAAAGAAAATGGCAATTTTACTTTCCTGAATCATGATGTAATTCAGCCATTAAAAATAACTGACAAAATTGATATTATCTTCCATCTGGCATCACCCGCTTCACCCAATCACCATAGCAAACTTAGCTATCACACCTTGGCGATGGAAACTATGATGGCCAATACTCAAGGCACTTTGGAACTCCTCAAATTGGCGAAAAAACATCAGGCAAAATTCCTTTTCGCTTCCACCTCGGAAGTTTACGGCGATCCAAAAGTTCATCCCCAAAAAGAAACTTACAACGGTAATGTATCGCCGATCGGCCCCCGTTCCGTTTATGATGAAGCCAAACGATTCGGAGAAACACTAACCTTTCATTTTTTCCGGAAAGAAAATGTTGACACCCGCGCCGCAAGAATTTTCAACACCTATGGGCCGCGCATGCTTGTCGAAGATAAGCGTATGATAATTAATTTTATTACTGAAGCCCTTTCCGGATCGACGATTACTATTTACGGCGACGGACGCCAGACCCGTTCACTCTGCTACATTGACGATATGACCGAAGCCTTATCACGATTAATGTTTTATCCGAAAACTGCGGGGGAAGTGGTCAATCTCGGATCCAACAACGAGCATACGGTTTTGGAATATGCCCAAATGGTAAAAGAAATTACTGGCTCGCCAAGTACTATCCGTCTGACCGAACCGCTACCCAAGGATGATCCAGAAAAAAGGCGAGCCGATATCACAAAAGCACAACAGCTCCTTAGCTGGAAACCGACAACGACGCTGGAAACCGGATTAAAGAAAACGATTAGTTACTTTCAAAAAAGAATATGAAAAAAGCGGTTATCATTCTTCCAACTTATAATGAGGAGGGATCGATCGAAAAACTGATCAAGGAAATTTTTGCCCAGGAAAAACAGATGAAAATCTGGGAACTGCATATTTTGGTCGTCGACAGTTATTCCAAAGATAAAACGGCCGTAATTGTCCGAAGCTTGAAAAAACAATACCCCCATCTGCATCTTTTGGAAACGGAAAAAGAAGGATTAGGTAAAGCTTACATCAACGGTTTCGCCTATGCCATGGACCATATCAATCCGTTTGTTATTTTTGAAATGGATGCCGATTTATCCCACAATCCGGCTGATCTTCCCCGTTTCCTGAAAAAAATCGAGGCCGGCGCCGATTTTGTCGTTGGTTCCCGCTATATGAAAGGTGGATCTATCCCCGACGACTGGGGTTTTCATCGGAAATTGTTCTCGATTGTCGGTAATTTAATCATCCGTTTTGGCTTTATGAAATTGTCGATTACCGAATGGACCAATGGCTACCGGGCAATCAAAACATGGGTCGTCAAAGAGGCTTTCAACCATGTCAAGAATTATTCCGATTATGTTTTCCAGGTAGCATTCCTGGATTATGCGATTAAACATAATGTCCGGATCGCCGAAATTCCGGTGAAGTTTGTCGACCGCAAATGGGGGAAATCGAAAATTAACGCTGTCCAATACATTAGCAATATCCTGCTGTATGTCTTTTCCAATTCCTCGTTCGTCAAATACATCATTGTCGGAGGAACCGGTTTTATTATTGACTCAGCCTTACTATACACCGGTTATCATTTTTTAAGATTAACTGTCGCTATTTCCAAGATTATCAGTTCGGAAACAGCCATCGTCTCCAATTTTCTGCTAAACAATTTTTGGGCTTTTTCCCACAAGAAGCTGGAACATAATGCCAAAACTTACGGGTCGAAATTTATCGTCTTCAATCTCGTCAGCGTCCCCTCGATAATTTTCCAGACGGTTGGTATATTTTTATTAACGATAATTTTCGGTAAACATTTATTTTACCCGGTTGTCTATAATGCCATCGTCATCATCTTAGTCGTCATCCCATATTCGTATTTCGTTTATACTCGATTTATCTGGAAAGACAGACGCTAAGCACACAGAATACGCAGACAATAACACAAACTACGCAGATTGAAACCCGAAGAGACTAAATAATCTGTTGCCCGAAGAAACTGCGAGTTTTGAAAATCAATCCTTAGTCGCATACTGCGAAGAAACCCAACCCTGATCAAAGTTTCCCGATACCAATCCGGTTGCATCACCGTTAAACTTGATTTCGTACCAGTTATTTTTTTCATCGATAAACGGATATTTTTGTCCGGATTTGACTTTTGCCTCCTCACTGGCGCCAACCGAGGCATCCGCCCGTACCCGCAGCCATCCCTGGGGCGTATCATTGATTATTACCGTGTTTCCCGATTGCGTTTGGGCGCTGCCGGAAGCAGTTTGATCGGTCGGGATAGGATTCGGCGCTTTTTGGCTTTGGTCAATCGCCAATTTGAAAGAAGCATTGACCCGATAACCGGCATCGACATTAACTTTTTGCGTCCGGCGGAAAAATCCCGGCATAAATACCGATATTTCGTGATCGCCTTTTATCACATCTTCCATAACTAAGGGAGCCACTCCCTTTTCATCATTATCCAAAGTAACAATTGCTCCCTGAGGTTCCGTCTCGACATAGATTTCACCATAACCGCCACTTTTTGGCGGCGTATCCATTTTGTTGGTCGTAAAAATTTCCCCGGCGGTCGTCATGTCAGATGATCCCAATTCCCGGTTAACATAAGTTAAGGCATTTTTGTATACTTTTATTTTCCCGTTCCAGGAAGCTGTTTCCGTCGCCGTCCCTTCAGGAATAAGCTTTATCAAATATTCGCCTACTTTATATTTATCTTCATAGGGTGTTTTGCCGACGGCAACATTATCGATAAAAACGCTGGCCGTCGGTGAAGAAATGACTCTTAACCGGCCGTATGCATTTTGGGTATCAAGGAAAAAAAAGCGGACGAGGACAAAACCGACAAAAAGAACAATTAATACTAAGAGAAGCATCAGCTTACTTTTCATATGCACTACTATTGTATGAAAGCCTGATTCAGATTGCAAGAATTAAATATTTGCCCTGATTTTATGCTATCATATAAGGCAATGGAAAAAGACAAAATCAAAAAAAATTTAGCGGCGGCACTGGCAAAAATCGGTGCCGAAAATATTGATGCCGACCTCGACCATCCGGCTAATGGTCGCTTCGGCGATTACTCGACCAGTGTTGCTCTCAAACTGGCAAAACAGCTGAAAAAAAATCCGCTGGTAATCGCTCAACTAATAGCCGATAACTTTCCCAAAGATAATCTGATCACTAAAGTTGACGTTGTCAAACCGGGATTCGTCAACTTCTGGCTGGCAACGGATTATTTGATAAATGATGCCCAAAAATTAGCCGAAGAGAAAATTGTCTATCCTCAATTCTGTTTGGGAAAAGAACACAAAATCATGGTGGAATTCGCCCACCCCAATACCCACAAACTTTTTCACATCGGCCATTTAAGGAATATTTCGACCGGCGAAGCGATTGTCCGGATTCTGGAATCGGTCGGAAACAAAGTGATAAGAACAAATTACCAAGGAGATGTCGGATTACATATTGCAAAATGTCTTTGGTATATTCAGAGTCCTAACGGATCAGGAGAATTGAAAACTGTTAGACACACTTCTTTATTGGCTAAAATACAATTTTTAGGGAAAGCATATTCTGCCGGACAGACTGCCTACGAGGAAAACGAACAGTCTAAAAAAGAAATTCTCGATATCAATCGAACGATTTATGAGCAGGATCCGCAAATCATGGATTTATGGAAGGAAACCCGTCAATGGAGTTTGAAATATTATGAGTTGATTTATAAACGCGTCGGCAGTCATTTTGACCACCTTTATTTCGAAAGTGAGCTGCTGAAGCGGGGAATCGAACTTTGCCGACAGGCGCAGGACATGGGTCTACTTGAAAAAAGTCAGGGAGCAATTGTTTTCAACGGCAAAAAATACGGGCTGGACACACGAGTATTTATTAATTCTCTCGGACTGCCGACCTACGAAGGCAAAGAACTGGCATTAGCAGAAAAGGAATTTTCCGACTTTGGGAACATAGATAAAAATATTCATGTTGTCACGCCCGAGCAAAAAAGTTTTTTTAGAGTCACTTTTAAAGTTGAACAATTACTTGATCCGAAAAAATATGACGATAAACAATATCATTTGGTCTATGAATGGGTAAAATTGCGCTCCGGCAAAATGTCATCCCGGACAGGCAACGTCGTCGAAGGCAACTGGCTCCTTGACGAAACCAAAAAGAAAATTCAGGAGAGTTATAAATGCGATGACACTGTCGCGGAAACTTTGGCGGTTGCCGCCATCAAATATTCATTCCTCAAAACCGGCACGGAAAACCAGATCGCTTTTGATTTTAACGAATCAATATCGCTTGAAGGCAATTCCGGTCCTTATCTTTTATATACCTATGTCCGTACCCAAAGTGTGCTAAAAAAAGCCGTTAACCAAGTTGGTCACGATCGTGATCTAATTGGTAATAATGATCTGAACATGGAAGAAAGCGACGTATTACGGACTTTATACCATTTCCCGGAAATTGTCGGCAAGGCCGCCGCCAATTTCGCCCCCAACCTCATTACTAATTACCTTTATGATCTAGCCCAAAAATTCAACCTTTTTTATCAAAAACAACCGATATTAAAAACCGAAGGACAAACCCGAAATTTACGACTGATGTTAACCCTGACAACAGCCAACGTGTTGAAAAACGGACTTTATCTTCTCGGAATAAAGACTGTTGATAAGATGTAATCCACCTATGGCATTATATATTTGCAGCCACTGTGGTTATGGATCAGCATCCTGGATGGGCCGCTGCCCCGATTGCGGTCAATGGAATACGCTGGTCGCCCAGGCGGAAGAAAAAAAGAAGAAGAATGAGGCAGTGAAAAAGCTGGAGATCACTTCTTTGGCCAAAGTCAAACCGCTTACCAACTCTCGCCAGCCGACCGGCATTTACGAATTCGACCGGGTCCTGGGTGGCGGTTTTGTTGCTGGTGAAGTGATTTTGCTGACAGGCGAGCCGGGAGTAGGAAAATCGACGCTTGTTCTTCAATCGTTGCAAAACGCCAAAACTCTTTATATTTCCGGTGAAGAGTCGGCCGAGCAGGTACGGGAGCGGGCCCAGCGATTAAATATTAATTTGGACAATTTCTATTTTTCCGATAATCTGCAGGTGGAAGGCATTGTCGAAGGAGTGGAAAACTTGGGCGAGAAACTGGATGTACTGATTATCGATTCCATCCAAACTATCTATTCCAAAGATGTTGACGCCGCAGCCGGCAGCATCAGTCAGTTAAAAGAAACTAGTTCGCGCCTGATAACTCTCGCCAAAAAACAGAAACTCACTATTATCCTTATCGGCCACATTACCAAAGAGGGGGAAATCGCCGGCCCGAAAACTCTGGAACATTTTGTCGATTGTGTTCTTAATTTCGAAGGCGAACGCCTATCGAATTTTCGGTTGCTTCGTGCCGGCAAAAACCGGTTCGGCCCGACGGACGAAATCGGCATTTTCGAAATGAAAAGCGGCGGCTTGGTAGAAATATCCAACCCGCTGGTTTTTCTGGAGAACAACAAGGAATTGGCACCGGGAAAAGCGATCGTCGGCATTTCCGAAGGAAAAAGAGTCCTCTTTTATGAAATTCAAAGCCTGGTCGCCAGTACAGCCATGCCCGTTCCCCGCCGTGTCATTAAAGGATTGGACTACAACAAGTCACTTTTGCTGTTGGCGGTCATAAAAAAATACGCTAATATTCCTCTGGATAAATATTATGATGTTTATGTCAACGTAATCGGCGGATTTACCGTCAAATCCACCGGTGCCGATCTTGGTTTTATTGCTTCGCTTATGTCCTCATATAAAAACGCTCCTCTACCGCCAAATTCATTATACGTCGGTGAAGTGGGATTAAGGGGAGAGATAAGAAGTATCCGATCGGAAGACAAAATCATCAAGGAGGCCGGCCGGTTGGGATTTAAAACAATTTTCTCCTCAAAAAACCTGAAAAACATCAAGGATCTTACGGAGAGCTTTTATAAAAAGACTTTTTGACAATCGCTTTTTTGCCGTTGGCGCCGACAAGATCGATAGTTAAAATATTTTGTCCGTCGTGCAGGGGAAAATTATATTCAAAAATACCATCTTTATTTTGAAAAACCCGATCCCCGAAAATCGATATCATTGCATCTTTATCGGTTTTACCGATTACGTCAATTGAGGTTTCCGTCGAAAAATGATCGGCTTTTGGCGCCATAAATACGACCGATGGCGGTGAAAGATAACTCTTTATCTGAAACCCGAAATAAGCGAAAAAGATCAGGAAAATGCCGGTTAAAACCATAATAACCACTTTTTTGGTTTCCGGGGTTAAGTAAGCGCTGGCAATCCGCCGTTTGAACCGCATATCTTCTTTTTTTTCGTAATCGCGACGGAAAAAAGCAAGCATTTTTTTCGGATCCAGTTCCAAAAAATTAGCGTAATTCTTGATAATACCGGTAATGTAAATTTTTGAGGAGAAAAAATTCCAATCGTTATTTTCGACAGCTTGAAGGAATTTTGCCCGGATTTTAATCTGTTTCTCAACGTCTGTTAGTTGGATATTTTTTGATTCTCTTTGGCGACGAAGAATCTCACCGACAGTTAACATAAATTAAAGTATAAGGTATGAGATCGTTTACACCCTTCCGGTGTATTCACCTGTTTCCGGATTGACGGTAATAGTTTCGCCGACTTTGACAAAAATCGGCACCATGACAGTAACGCCTGTTTCCAGCTTGACCGGTTTTTTGGCACCCGATACCGTATCACCTTTTGCTGCCTCTTCCGCTTCCACCACTTTGAGTTGGACGCTTAAAGGCGATTTGACCGATAACGGCTTGTCATCATGAAGAAAAACAAACATTTTCATCCCTTCCTTGAAAAATTTGGCTGTATCGCCGGCGACATCTTTGGGAACAGAATACTGGTTGTAATTACGTTCATTCATGTAATAAAGATTGTCGTTATCCTGATAAAGATATTGCATTTCGACGCTTTCGACATCAACCGTCTCCACCTGCTCATTGGATTTATAGGCGTACTCGATATTTTTGCCTGAGAGAACATTTTTGATGCGGGTTTTCATCAAGGCGCTTCCCTTACCTGGGGAATAGAAATCCGCCTTCTGTACCTGCCAAATTTCTCCCTGGTACATGACGAACTCCCCTTTTTTCAAGTTGCCGGCATTTGTTTTCATAACGATATATTTTACCGTTTTCGTCGACTTTTTGCAATTATATTTCCTTTTGTAACTCTTCGAGCAGTTTTTTTGCTTTTCCCGACACGTTTTGCGGGATGTGGATTTTGTAAATCACATATTCATCACCCTTTTGAGAACTGTTGGGATAGGGGACACCTTGGCCGCGCAGACGGACAGTCATTCCCGATTGCGTGCCGGGTCGAATTTTCAGCTTGACCGAACCGTCGATTGTCGGGACATCAACCGCTCCGCCCAGTATCGCTGTCGGATAAGAAATTTCTTTCTCCAGATAAATATCCTGCCTTTCGCGTTTGAAAAACGGGTGGGGACGGACGCGCACCTGTAAATCAAAATCGGCAAACCGGATGCGCATGCCGTTGTCGACACCGGCCGGAATTTTGATCGTTTTTCGCTGGCCTTTAACGACCGTTTCCTTTTTTACCCCATGGACGGCTTCGTCGAAAGACAAATCAATTTCGTAAACATCCCGCCTGGCGCTCCGCCGGTTGCGACCGCCAAACGGCGACTCGAAGCCGAAAAATTGCTCGAAGATTTCAAAAGGATCGGAAAAGCCGCCAAAGTCCATTCCTTCAAACGGATTGCCCTGGCCGCCAAAATTAGTATAGGTATAGAATGGTCCCTGTTGACTGTACCCCTGTGATCCGCCGGCGGGATCACCACGCTGAAACGCCGCTTCACCATACTGATCGTAAACCTCTCTTTTTTTTGGATCAGCTAAAACTTCAAAAGCTTTGTTGATTTCCTTGAATTTTTCCGCTGCTTCCGGTGCTTTATTGCGGTCGGGATGCCACTTCAACGCCTGCTTTCTATAGGCGGCTTTTATATCAACTTCCGACGCATTCTTGGGGACGCCAAGGATTTCATAGTAATCGGCCATAATGGTTAGCTGACAACTTCGCCTTCCTCCACATCCTTTCCTTTCTTATTCTTATCTTCACCTTCATTCGGCGGGGGAGACTGTGGTCCCTGGGGCCCTTGGGAACCGGCTTGTCCCGGCTGGCCGTACATTGACTGGCCGATCTTGGATAATTCGTCAGACAAATCTTTTGTTTTTTGTTCCAAATCCGACGCGCTCGCTTTTTCTAGAGAATCTTTTAAGTCTTTTATCTTTTTTTCCACCGCTTCTTTGACATCTTTTGGCGCTTTGTCGCCGGCGTCTTTCAGCGATTTCTCGGCGACATATATCATGTTATCCGCCTTGTTGCGGGCTTCTATTTTCTCTTTTTCCTCCCTGTCTTCTTCGGCATGTTTCTCGGCCGCCTCTTTCATTTTCTCGATCTCTTCTTTCGTCAGGCCGGTCGAGCCGGTAATCTTGATACTTTGGGCTTTGCCAGTCGCTTTATCTTTGGCCGTCACCGTCAGAATGCCGTTGGCATCGATGTCGAAAACGACTTCAATCTGCGGCACTCCCCGCGGCGCCGGCGGAATTCCCTGCAGAATAAATCGCCCGAGCGATTTATTGTCGCGAGCCAACGGTCTTTCTCCTTGCAGGACGTTAATTTCCACCTGCGTCTGATTGTCGCCGGCAGTCGAGAAAACTTCCGATTTTGACGTCGGCACTGTGGTATTGCGGATAATTAATGGTGTTGTTACACCGCCTAATGTTTCCACGCCAAGCGTTAATGGTGTCACATCCAGCAAAACCACATCTTTCGTTTCTCCGGTCAATACGCCGGCCTGAATGGCGGCGCCAACGGCAACGACTTCATCCGGGTTGACCGACCGGTTCGGTTCGCGGCCGAAGTAACTCTTGACTGTCTCGACAACTTTCGGCATCCGCGTCATACCGCCAACCAATACTACTTCGTTAATCTGCGATTTATCCACTTTCGCGTCTTTCAAACAAGCTTTTACCGGATCAAGGGTTTTTTCGATCAGATCGCCGACAAGCGATTCCAGTTTGGCCCGCGTCAGTTTCATGACGAGATGCTGTGGCTGACCATCTTTGACGGTCACAAACGGCAGATTGATTTCGCTTTCCATACTAGAAGATAATTCAATTTTCGCTTTTTCCGCCGCATCGCGCAACCTCTGCAGCGCCTGACTGTCTTTACGCAAATCGACGCCGTTATCTTTCTTAAATTCATCAGCAATATAATCGAGAATTACTTTATCGAAATCATCACCGCCAAGATGAGTATCGCCATTCGTTGCTTTGACTTGAAAAACTCCTTCGCCCAATTCGAGAACGGTAATATCGAAAGTGCCGCCGCCCAAATCATAAACAGCAATCGTATGGGCGTGTTTTTTATCAAGACCATAAGCCAAAGCGGCTGCTGTCGGTTCATTTAGGATACGAACAACTTCCATACCGGCAATCTCGCCGGCCTGCTTGGTCGCTTGCCGCTGCGAATCGTCAAAATAAGCGGGGACAGTGATAACCGCTTTTTCCACTTTTTCGCCAAGGTATGTTTCGGCGTCACTTTTAATTTTTTGCAAAACCATTGCTGAAATTTCCTGCGGCGTAAATGTCTTGCCATTGACTTCAACATCAGCCATACCGTCGCGACCCTCGACAATTTTATAAGGAAGCCACTTTTTATCGTACTGCACTGAAGAATCGCTATACCGCCTACCCATAAGTCGCTTGATGGAGAAAATCGTATTTTTGGCATTGATGATCATTTGCCTTTTGGCGACATCGCCAACGATTCTTTTAATCGGATCGACGACCGAAGGAATAACATTTCGCCCCTCCTGTGAATAAATAACTTTCGGCTTGCCACCTTCCATGACGGCAACACAGGAATTAGTCGTACCTAAATCGATACCAATGATCTTAGCCATAATATTTAAATATATAAATAACTAATAATTTTTAACTATTAACTTTTTTACTTACCTTAACTTGTGCCGGCCGCAAAATTTTATCGTTAAAACGATATCCTTTTCTGACAACTTCCATAACGAAATTGTCCTTTTCGCCTGGCACCATATCAATCGCTTCAGCCGTATGCGGATCATATTCTTTCCCAAGAACGGCAATTTCTTCCAAACCGATATCTTTTAATATGCCAAAAAAATGATTTTTGGCAATCTTCAATCCCTCTTCCTCAATAAAAGCTTCCGCCTGCTCCAGATTATCCAGAAAAGGCAGTAGTTTTAAGAGCAGATTGGCGTTGGCACCTTTAACCATTTCCTGCTCTTCACTTCTGACGCGCTTTTCAAAGTTTTGATAATCGGCCAAGGCTCTCAAATATTTGCTTTTATAGTTATCCCGTTCTTTTTTAGTTTTCTCCAACTCTTCATTTGCGGCCGGTTTTTTTCCGCCGGCCGGCGGATTTTTATCATCCATAACTTCAACTTATACCCCCTGACTTCTAACAATCTCCTCAATGAGGTGTGAGAAGTATTTTATTTGGGGAATAACTTCATCATAATACATTCTTTTGGGGCCAACAACTCCAATTATTCCTTTTAGAAATGGCCCTTCGAACTCGCCGAAAACGCTGGCACAGGCTTCAAATTGCGGGTCGCGAAAATCTTCCTCGCCCAACATATAAAAAATCTCCTTCTCCAGTTTACCGAAATTATCAAGAACCTGTTCCCAATAATTAATTTCATCCAACCGTTCAAATAAGTTACGCGATAAATTAATATCAAAAAATTCCGGCTTAGTCAGTAAGTTGGCGACTCCGGCATAATAGGCGTCGCCCTTATTGGTCACGGTCAAAGACAGTAATCCGGTTTTATGGGAAAGAACTTTGGTTGCTTGCGATAATAAACGGTGCGTTTCCGCGCGCTCGTCCCAAATGCTGTTTTTATAGGAAACCTCATCGGTTGTCGATAATTCTTTTTGCTTCATGAGGTGTTTGATGTAGAAACGGAAACCCCGGGCGGAAGGAACGCGGCCGGAAGAAAAGTGTGTTTTTTTTAGATAACCTTTTTTGGCGAGAGTGACCATTTCGTTGCGGATGGTCGCCGGCGATACACCGAGTTTGTATTTTTTTTCAAGGATATCGCTGCCGACGGCGATACCCGTCTCGGTATACTCTTTGATAATTACCCGTAAAATATCCACCTGCCGCTGTGTCAAATCTTCCATATTTAGCAATAATAATATAACTCTGCTAAAGTGTCAAGGGGTAAAGAAAAGTGTTATAATTAGGCTATGATAAAATTGCCGGATTATGTCAAAAAACTGATATCTGCCTTTCAGAAAAACGGCTTCCAAATTTATGTCGTTGGGGGAGCAGTTCGTGATTTGTTGCACGGACAGGAACCGCCGGCCGGCGGCGAAAACTGGGATTTTGCCACCAATGCCATCCCGGAAGAAATCCTTAGGCTTTTTTCTGACGGTTATTACAATAATAAGTACGGTACAGTCACCATTCCTGTCAATAAATCGTTATTACTCGAAGTAACCACCTTCCGCAAAGAAGCCAATTATAAAGACAAACGCCATCCGGAAATAATCGAATGGGCCGATACGCTGGAAGAAGACCTGTCCCGGCGCGATTTTACGATTAATGCCATTGCCTTTGATGGTAGGGAAACCATCGACCCTTATAATGGCCGGGCAGACCTAAAAAATAAATTGATTCGAGCGGTCGGCGACCCGGACAAACGGTTTTCCGAAGACGCACTACGCCTAATGCGCGCTATCCGCTTTTCTTCGCAGCTTGGTTTTTTGATCGAGGATAAAACCAGACAATCGCTCCAGAAAAACGCCACTCTCATTTCCCGCATTTCTTGGGAACGCATCCGCGATGAACTCCTGAAAATAATCGGCAGCGCTCACCCGTCCGAAGGAATTTTATTCATGCGTAACGTCGGCCTCTTGGCTCTGATTTTACCGGAACTGGATATTTGTTTTACCATTCCCCAGAAAAGCCCCAAACGTCACCATATTTACGACGTCGGTACTCACCTGGTTATGGCTCTTAAAAATTGCCCGTCGACAGACACCGTTACCCGCCTGGCCGCCCTTCTGCACGATATCGGCAAAGCGGAAACTTTTCGTCGCGATAAATCGACCGGCTTAATCACTTTTTATAATCATGAAGTAGTCGGAACGAAACTGGTTGAAAAGATCGCCGACCGGTTTCATCTGTCAAACCTGCAGAAAAAAAAACTGATTACGCTGGTCAAATACCACCAGTTTACGGTCTCAGAGCTGCAAACCGATAAAGCCGTCCGGCGGTTTATCCGCAATATCGGCCAGGAATATATCCAAGATATGCTCAATTTGCGCTATGCCGACCGGGTCGGTAGCGGCGCCCGGCCGACTTCCTGGCGCTTTGAGCTTTTTAAAAAACGTTTGGTTGAGGTCCAAAAAGAACCATTTAAAGTCAGCGATTTAAAAATCGACGGTAATGACGTCATGAAAATTTTACAATTAAAACCGGGGCCGGCAGTCGGTGAAATTTTGCAATCTATATTTAACGACGTTGAGGAGGGGAGAATCAAAAATGAAAGAGAGCCGCTTCTTGACCGATTGTCGTCACTGACCCATGACCGGGATAAACACTAACATCTGACGGTAATTGAAACAGTTTTACCAACGACTTCGCGAGCTCTTCCCCACTGCTATACGATAAATCCGTTCTCCCGATAGCCTGTCTAAATAATGTATCACCGGTAAAAACCGCTTTCTCGCCTGGAAAAAAATAACTGACACTGCCGGGAGTATGACCAATAGTGGAAATAATTTTTAATTTGAAATTTTTAATTTTTAATGAATTTTCATTTTCTAAATTTTTAATGATTGTTGGTTCAATAACAGCCGGATCGTAATGAAGGAAATGTTTGGCTGTTTCTTTCAATCTCCTTATAAGAAACAGGTCTTTGCTATTTATATATAGTGGAACCGGAAACGACAGCTGAATTTCTCCTGCCGCCATAACATGATCAAAATGACCGTGGGTGACCAACATACCGGTTAAACGGAAATTCCGGCGCTGTAATTCCTCTAGAATAAACGGCGCTTCGTCGGCCGGATCGATAATCAAACAGTCTTTATCATTAACGACAAAATAACAGTTGGCCTGTAGCTGGCCGAGCGGAAAAGTGAGAATTTTCATTTTACTGCCACTGGACATAAGTACACCCCGTCGCCATTTTCGTCTCCGGATCCCATTTATTGGTCGAACACTTTTTTAGTTTTTTCCCGGACGATGACGTAAATAGCACCAGTTTCGCTCCGCAGGTTGGACAGTTTTCATCCAGCTCTTCAGTCGTTCCCTTCATCCATTCGACGTAGTCACAGCCGGAAGCCGTCCGCGTTTTGGGATCCCAGGTATTGGTCGAGCATTTTTTCATCCGCTTGCCGAAGCGGGTAGTAACAAGGAGTAACGGCGCGCCGCATTTTGGACATTTCTCGTCAAGTGCCTGTGGCTCGACCGGTAACCATTTAATATAATCACAGCCGTCTACCTGCCGCGTTTCCGCATTCCAACTACCGGCACTGCAGCGCTGAAATTTCTTACCGCTTTTTGTCGTAACCACTTCCCCTAATGCCGATCCGCACTTCGGACAAACTTCTTTATTTTCTTCCGTTTTTACCTCTTCACCTTTCTTTACCATAAGTATTTAATAAATATTAATAATGTTTAATTGTTTCAATTATTCTCCCTTTTGTCAATCGCTTATAATCCACAAAAACTCATTTCCGGCGCTTCTCCATCCATACCAATATCGGCGTCGCCACAAACGGCGAAGAATAGGTGCCGGTAATGGTACCGACCAATAGCGTCGCGACAAAGAAACGAATAGTAACGCCGCCCAGCAATGTTAACGCCAGCAACATAAAAATAATCGTCATTGAATTATTAAGTGATCGGACCAGTGTTTCGGTCAGTGCCTTATTGGCGCCGGCCGTCATATCACGAATTCCCTGCTCTTTTTTGTATTCCCGGATTTTGTCGAATATGACGATCGTATCATGGACGGAAAATGACATCGACGTCAGAATCGCCGTTACAAACATCGTGTCAACCTCCGCTCCGAAAAACCGCGACATGAGCGAGTAGCAACCGACGACAACCAGAAAATCATGGAACATCGCCAAAATCGCAGAAATAGCAAAATTGAAACTGCGGAAAGCAAAACTCATGTATAAAAGAATTCCTACAATGGCGATAAGCGACGCCACCAATGTTTTAATCATTGTTTCCCGGCCCAGAACCGGGCCAACGGTTTCAGACTGAATGATCGTGATTTTCGTGTTGAATTGCTTTTGCAATTCGTTAATAATCGCTATCTGTTGTTTATTGTCAAGTGCAGCTGTCCTGATTGCGAGATCAGCTCCCTTCTCTGAAATCGAAACAATGTCAATTTTATCCTTACGGAAAATGTTTTTCACCGCTGATAATGGCAATTGTTTAACCGTCTGATACTCCAAATTGGTACCACCAACGAAATCAATGGAATATTTGAAACCCCAACGAACCATCGAAAATATGCCGGAGAGAATAATCACCGCCGATATGGTTGCATATAACCATTTGTATTTTAGAAAGTTAATCATTTTTGTTTATAGAAAAAATTTATCAGCCGTTTGGTAATTACTACCCCGGTAAAAAGACTGGTCGCTACTCCGATCGCCAATGTTAACGCAAACCCCCGCACCATTCCGAATTGTGGTAAAAATTCCCAATTCAAGGGATTGAAAAGAATAAAAGCCACGATCAGTGTCGTAATATTGGCGTCTTTAATGGCATCGATCGCCCGGCCGAAACCAATCTTAATTGCCACTTCAAAGTCCCGGCCCCGGCGCATTTCCTCCTTGATCCGCTCAAAAATAAGAATATTGGCATCAACTGCCATGCCGATTGACAGGATAAAACCAGCCACTCCCGGCAAAGTCAGGACAACCGGAATGACCCGAAAAATCGCAAAAGAAATCAGTCCGTAAATAACGAGCGCCATTGAAGCGATTATTCCCAGCCGGCCGTAATAAACGATCATAAAAAGTAGTACCATCAATAGCCCGACGGCGCCGGCAAAAACGCTTTTTTGCACTTCGAAAGCGCCAAGAGTCGGCCCGATATTTCTTTGTTCCACCAATTTTATCGGCATTGCCAGCGCCCCGGAATTGATGGCAATCGCCAACTGATTGGCAGCATCAACCGTAAAGTTACCGGTAATAACGGCATTGCCATCGGTGATTGGCTGTTGAACGGTGGCCACGGAAATCGGGTAATTATCTACAAATATTCCGATCGGCTTACCGACGTTGCGGCTGGTAAGATCACCGAACAGTTTTGTCCCATTAGCAGTAAAACTTAAGGCCACCTCGGGTTTTCCGGTTTGCTGGTCAAAGGTCATACTCGCTTTTTGAATGTTCCGCCCGGTCAAACCGGTCAACTTAGTGGGAATTTGTGCACTGCTGGTGGCACTTGCCTCCTCGGTAAAAGACAATTCTGCCGTTTGCCCGATCAAACCGATTGCCTGATTGATATCCTTTATCCCCGGCAAATCAACGCTTATCCGGTATGTGTTACCTGATTTGATCGTTTGCACCACTGGCTCGGACACGCCAAAGAAATTAACCCGCCGTTCGATCGTATCTCGCAGGGAATTTAAGGCATCTTGCAGATCAGCGGGTTTTATTTTGGACGTATCGGCTTCAAAAACTAAGTTGCTTCCGCCTTGCAAATCCAGACCCAAATGGGTCCGAAAATTATTTAAAGGATTGATTGTATAGGAAATCTTTTTCTTTCCGATCTGAAAATTAATATGATAGTTTTCCGGAAGGTCAATCGCGATAATTAATGCGGCAACCAATAATATTATTGTTGTTTTTATTAGTTTCATGGAACAATATTACTATTTAAGAAGCTCATCTTCAACTCCGGCCAACATGATTTTCGGCTGACGTAAAAAACGCCAGATAAAGGGATCGCTGTTTTTTTTCCGAAAAATAAATTCTTCATCATTCATTACCGTATAGTTTAATGGGTGATTTAATATTTTCTCTGCCCCTTTAATAATACTCTCCACTTCGGGAATGACAATTACGCCAACAAATAAAAGATGGATCTCATCTTCCTTGATAGGAATATTTTTCGGTAGTTTCATCGATATGGCGATATATTTTATTTTGCCGATCTTCGGCAGGTTTTTGTGAATTTCCGTAGCGAGAAAGCTTGTCTTAGCGAAAATCCGTAAAAATTCGTCGTAAAATTGATAATTTTTGTTTAACGTAAAATATACCTTATTCAACCTTTTTTCTTTAAGAAGTAATTTTTCGTCGGCTAAAATATCCAGTTCCCGCTTGACCGCGTTAACTTCTTCATCCAAGTCGCGGACGATTTTTCGTAAATAATGACTTTCGCCCGGCCGATGATAAAAGAATTCCAGTATCTTCCGGCGTGCCTTTGAAGGAATAATATGTTGCAGCATATTGGATTAATAGGTCACCGTGTTACCTATTGGCAATATTTCGACGAATATCTTACCGCGGACCATCGATATTTCTTTTCCCGTTTTATTGTCGGTAAATTCCATCGTTGATTCTTCGGTTGGCTTGCTCCATGTCGCCTTGATGGCATTGCCGTCCTGGAATACCAATGCATCGCCGCTACCAACAACTCCATAAAGAATGTGTTGTCCGGCGGGATAACCGTCGTTAACCGGTGACTCCTTGGCAAAAACGACAATCACATCTTTCGCTTCCAATTGTTTACCGGTGTTTTTATCAATATGCGGAGCGCCACCGTTAGTCCGCAAATAGCTGTTTCTATCCTTGGAATAACTCCAGATAACGGAATAATCGGAGGCAAACTGGGTCCAGAAACCAAAATCGATCCGA
>JAJYLO010000059.1 GCA_021787635.1 bacterium
TCATTTTTTTTGTTTCCGGGCGGCCGGCTTCCGTAATCGGCAGAAGGATAATAAACGTAATTATGCCGATAACGCCGATTACCAAAAAAAGCGGCTGATATGACCGGAAAATGGAAATGTGAAAAACCTGGCTTATCAATTCCGGGAGACCGGCAAGTATTGAACCGATCGCCGTCGCCGCCGTCCCAACAACATTATTGACTGCAAATACTTTCGGGCGGGTCGCCACCGTGGTTTTTTCGGAGAGGATAGCCGTTTCTGCCGGCGCAAACGGTCCGGCCTGTCCACCCGCTCCTCCACTTCGGCCGATGCCACCAAACGCACTTATTATGATTAAAATTACCGGAACGGTGGTAATACCGAAAATAAAACCGGAAAACGCCAGGAGGATTCCGTAAGCAATAAGAAATGGCTTCCGACCGATTCTATCGCTTAATATCCCTGATACAAGCGTCAATATGGCGCTGACAATACTCCCAATACCGATGGTTAACCCGATAAGCCAGGGAGAAAAACCAATCTGCGACAAATAGATAGCAAAAACCACCAGGATATAGCCCTGGGCCACACTCCGCAGACCACGAGCAATGACTAAACGCCGCAAATCCGCCGACGGCAGCCAAGTGGCAATAAATCTTTTCAGCATAGTTAATTTTATCACTGAAAGTTTGATATAATTTACCAACACAACCAGGGGTACCAAAGTGGCCAAATGGGGCAGTCTGTAAAACTGCTGGCTCATGCCTTCGAAGGTTCGAATCCTTCCCCCTGGACTATTTAATGGTGTAGTAAGAAGATCTTTTATACCTACGATTCTATCTTGTTTTAGTAAATCTACTGTTAATTCTTCCCTGTTCTTATAAAGAAGAACAAAAGCTTCTTTGTAGTTTTTAACATCAAGTTCCGCTTGCTTATAAAGATTTTTAAAAACAAATTCTAATTTATTATCTAGAAAATATTTTCCGTAACCGGCTATTTTCAAATAAAATTGCGTATCATCTTTTTCTGTTTCAATTTCTTTAAATTTGGATTCTAAATCTGCAAGAACTACTTTAACAGTTTTGTTCTCTTCAAAACTTATTGGCATTAAAGCTTTATCGTCAGATTTCTCAACCAAACTTTTATATTTTTTATAAATTTCACTAAACTGAACTGAATCTAAAAGTTGTTTCCCACGGGCTTACGCCTGTCGACACAACTTTCTCTGGAATTGTTAAAAAAGTTCTATTTGATATTTTTGGTTATCTACCATCTCTTGAAACCTGACATACTTTTGGATTTCTTCTTCATTCAAACCAACAGATCATATGTGCTTGCTTTAGGTTCCCTTCGATACCATTCTTGTTCTATTGACGCCTCAATTGGTCTACTCATCCTGCAGATTTTATATTAGTTCTTCCTTAAAGTCAAAAATCATGCCTGTTGAAAAACTGCCAAAAATTACAAAATTCCTGTATTATTAATATATGACCCAGACGGAACAGAATATTTTGAAGGCGTTTGCCGGCGAAAGCCAGGCGCGCAACCGTTACGCCCAATTCGCCAAAATGGCGCGCCGGGAAAACTACGAGTGGATTGCCCGCGTTTTTGAGGAAACGGCCGACAACGAACGGGTGCACGCTGAAGAATTGTTTGAACTAATCAGTGAACCGGTGCAAACAACCGGTAATCTCTCCATCGAACCATTCAAAAAAACATCTGATAATCTAAAAATGGCGGCGGCCGGAGAAAAGTATGAGTGGACTACTATGTATCCGGACTTCGAAAAAACGGCCATTGCTGAAGGGGCGGAAAAAGCGGCTAAATTCTTCGGCAGCGTAAAATTGGTCGAAGCAAAACACGAAGAGCGCTATATCATCATTGCCACCAAATTAGACGACAAAACGCTTTACGACGCGGAAGCAGAACTGACCTGGAAATGCGTCAACTGCGGCAATATCTATCGGGGTACAAAACCGCCGATGACCTGCCCGGTCTGCAAAAAACCATTTACCTGGTATATGCCACTCAAACTGGTACAATGACGCGAAATCCGTAGACCTCTAATCAACTTAATGTGATTGTCGTTTTTGCCAAGGAGTCACCGGTTAACGACGGTTATCCCGCCGGACAACACATTGCTGGAAGACACCTTTATCTATTTTACCGGTTCGCCGATCAGGGAAACCGGCAACTTCCGCGATTATAAGAAATTTATTATCGAAAAAGGGGTAACGGCAGTATTTTTAACCAGAGCTTTGTTGACTACTCTTTTAACATTGTCAGTTTTTTTCCGGTCTGACCAAAATGCCTCTAACTAGTTTCTCCGTGGCAACGATATTGGAGACCATTTCCGGTTACGGTATGTTTTTATCCTGGTTATCCTAGTAAGTTCTATCAGCCCTTTCCTTATCTACCTAATGTACATATCTCATAAATATAAGAAATCCTAACCGGAAATAAGTTGTTAATGGTATCTAAAAAATATAAAATAAGTGGATGGAATCGGATCGATTTATCGTTGACGAAAGCCCGGAGATTTGTGTCGGTGAAGATGTCAGTTGGGGAAACAAAATATTAAAAGCTTTTCCGGCATTAAGAAGCCGCAATTACCAGCTGTATTTTGCCGGCCAGCTTATTTCTCTGGTCGGTACTTGGCTACAGGTCGTCGCCGAAGGCTGGCTGGTATACATACTTACTAATTCCGCCTTTTTCGTCGGCTTGGACGCCGCCATGGCGATGCTACCAACTTTGCTTTTTTCCCTTTTCGGCGGCGTCATCGTCGATCGCTATCCGAAAAAAAAGATTCTCCTTTTTACCCAAAGCAGCGCAATGATTCTAGCGTTAATTTTAGGATTATTGACGGTATTAAAAATTATCAATGTGTGGGAAGTAATTACTTTATCGTTTATTTTAGGAATAGTCAATGCCGTTGATTCGCCCGCCCGTCAGGCATATGTTGTCGAACTGGTGGAAGATAAAAGCACTTTGTCTTCTGCCATTGCCTTGAATTCCGGCATGTTCAATGCCGCCCGCGTCATCGGACCCACTATCGCCGGGATATTGATCGCCGTCACCGGTACCGGTATGGCCTTTATCCTGAATGGCATAAGCTACATCGCTGTCATTATCGCCTTGTTTTTTATCAATACGCCGACCGTAATCGAAAGGCATATTATTGATCCGATTAAGGCCATAAAAGAAGGAGTTGTTTACACGGTTTCCCATCCCACCATCCGCTTGCTGCTGACGCTGTCGGGAGTGGTATCCATTTTCGGCTGGTCATATTCCACCCTGATGCCGGTCATTGCCACTCAAATTTTTCACCTCGGCGCTACCGGTTTAGGCTATCTGTATGCAGCGGGTGGTTTTGGCGCTCTTCTGGGTACTTTTTTGATCTCGGCATTCTCGCACAAGGTCAAACCGGCGATTTATATTGTCGGCGGTAATTTTTTATTCATTATCAGCTTATTGCTTTTCACTTTTACTTCCCATACGCTGGTGGCAGCAATCCTGCTCTTTTTTGCCGGACTTGGTCTGGTATCGCAATTTTCCATGACTAATAGCACTATCCAACATACAGTGGAAAACAACATGCGCGGACGGGTAATGAGTTTATACACGCTGGTTTTTATCGGCTTCGGTCCGTTTGGCAATCTGGAAATTGGTTTTATGGCGCAGCATTTTGGCACTGATTTCGCCATCCGTCTGAATGTCATTATCGTCTTGCTCTTCGCCGTCTATTTGTGGCTTAACCGGAAAAGAATCCATACGTAATCTCTAAAATTATATCAATGGAAAAAATTTCCTGGCTGCTGGTCGTCGGATACATATTCGTTGTTTTATTGATTCAGGTGAAGTTAGCCAACCAACCGTTACTGAACAATGATGAAGTCATTTATGAAACGCCATTGTTTTTTTACTGACGGTTTTTCCTCGATATCAGGGAAATAATTAACAATACGCTGGGAATGCATCTAGCGGCTGACGCCGCCGTCTTTAGCCGACACGTCATACGTCCGCATTTATTCAAACAGCTTATCACCGAAAAAATTCCATCGGATCATCGATATCTATAAGCCAAAATTAATAATCCCGTGGAACGGTCGACTTCAATCGATCAAAAATTTCCGGCAAATCATCGGTTGCTACAAAGTAATGACAACAACCAAGCAGTATGATATACTAATTCAATGCCAAGAAATAGAAAAACTACCAAACACCCCGAACCGGTAAAAGAAGAAGCCATCGCGAAAAATCCTCCCCGTCAACGCTGGCAATTACTGGCCGGCGTTATTATCGTCCTCATTCTTGCGTTAGCTTACCTTTTTAAAGGTTTACTGATTGCCGCTGTCGTGAACGGTCGGCCGATTTACCGCCCGGTTGTCATCTCTGAATTGGAAAAACAGGGCGGGAAACAAACGCTCGATTCCCTGATTACCCAAGACCTCATTGTCCAGGAAGCGGCCAGAAAAAACATAACCGTCAGCCAAAAGGAAATTGATGACCAGTTGAAAACGATTGAAAGTAATATTTCCGGCCAGGGTCTTACTCTCGATCAAGCATTGCAGCAACAAGGCATGACCAAAAACGACCTCATAAACCAAATAAAACTACAGCTGATGCTGCAAAAACTGGTTGGCGACAATGTTACTGTTACCGATAAAGAGATTGAGGATTATATCGCCGCCAATAAAAATCAGTTGCCGGCGGAGGCCAGTCCGGAAGCGCAAAA
Source organism: bacterium (assembly GCA_021787635.1). Taxonomy (GTDB): domain Bacteria; phylum Patescibacteriota; class Microgenomatia; order UBA1406; family GWC2-37-13; genus JAJYIQ01. The sequence continues at coordinate 4,715 of JAJYLO010000059.1, forward strand.
AGAACAAGTATCCCAGCAACTGAAAAACCAGAAAGAGCAACAGAAAATACAGGATTTTATTACCAAACTCCGCAGCGATGCCAAAATCTCCTACTTCGTCAATTATTGATAATCAGGAAAGATCTTTATTCCAATAGTCAACGATTTTTTGTCTTCTTTCGGCTAATGATAAATCACTAACGATCCCCGGGCCATTGATACAGCCGCCTTCGCAAAAGAGAATATCCAGCAATCGGACAGAGTTCGTGGCAAAATTTTTGACCGCTTCCTCGCAATTTTTCCAGCCGGAAACAACCTGGATCTGGTCGTCCGACAATAATTCTCTCACCCGGCTGCTTTGGGCCAAACCGCCGGAAATCGGGTACAGCCGCGTTTCTGCACCGGCGATATCAAATACCGAAACACTGTCATTATGATCGTCGAAAATATTAAGCCGCTTAAAAACTTTGTCCATTTCCTTATATGTCAAAACCAAAATCTGCAAATCCGGATGATCCTGCGACGACTCCAGTTTTTTGACGACGCATGGTCCGATAAATACCGGCCGGTATCCGGGCCATTTCTCCCGGACGATTTTTGCCGTCTGGACCATCGGCGATTCGGCGGCATATGCCAGATATTTTTCCATCGCCGGATATTTTG
>JAJYLO010000060.1 GCA_021787635.1 bacterium
AAACAGGAAGGCGATCGTCCTGTTTTTATTATTGGAAATATACAGGTTTTGCAATTCATTGCTCATGCTTTTGCCGGCTGCATCATAGATGGAGACACCATATTGTCGCGGAACATCGGGTACCGGGGCAAAATCGTGGCGGGTCGGCGCCAGGGTGTTCAGGCCGGCATCTTTTGCTACCCAGTACAAAAGAGAAGCGAGGTGACAGACGCCGTCGCCGACCAGATAGCCGTCGGATTTATAGCCTTCATTCGAGGAAAAATGGGAATTGCCGGTTTTGTCGACTTTGCCTTGATATTGTGGCAAAACGTCATCATGGAAGGCGAAAGTTTCACCTGGTTTAAGGGTGATTTTATTGGTATTATTGGTGGTATAGCGGATAGCCAGCAGGATATTGTCTTTAAATATATTATTGACGAAACTGTTGTGATAACGGTCTTCGAGGGAAAATTGATGGCTGGCCAAAGTGATAGCCGCCGGCTTTTTTGCCAAGAGGGAGACGGCCGGCTTAGGGATTTTAAACCATAAGAAAACCCATAGATTGAAATAAAGGGCAATAATGGTATAAACCATAGAGTCGATATTATAGCATACTATAGGTTAATTTTCAATTTTTAAATGTTTAAAAATTATGTTAATCTTAAGATATGCCACGTAAAAAATACCGAGCCGTTAAGCATGAGCTGAAATATAGCTACCTCGTTGGTGTTATTACCGTTTCCGTTGCCGCCGTGGCCAGCCTCGTCCTGTGGACGGTCATCCTCAACCGACCGCCGTGCGCCAATTCGATAAGCTGCATAAAAGACCTTTCCGGTGCCTATGAACCGGAAAAAAACGGTGTTTTTATGGGTAAAAATGTCGTTGCACCAGCTTTTGCACCGGCCGCACCGGAAAAGCGGGTATTAGGAGAGACGACCGCGGAAAAACACATTTATGTCGATCTATCCACCCAGCAGCTGTATGCCTACGAAGGCAGCAAGCTGATTTACAATTTCACCGTTTCGACGGGCAAATGGGGCCCGACGCCAACCGGCGATTTCCGCATCTGGGTAAAGCTGCGTTATACTCATATGGAAGGCGGGGAGAAGGATAAGGGCACTTATTACAATCTATACAATGTTCCCTACGTCATGTTTTTCTACAATGATCAGGTAGGCAGGGGACAGGGTTACAGCCTCCACGGCGCCTACTGGCATGATAACTTCGGTTATCCGATGAGTCACGGCTGCGTTAACATGAAACCCCGGGATGCGGCTATGCTTTTCGACTGGGCTGAGCCGGCGACAACGGGACCGACGACCTATCCTACCGATAAGGATCCGGGGACGATCGTAACAATATACGGACAACCGCCGGCGGAATAAGTCAACACTCTTATTCTCGTTGCTAAGCGTGGGAAGTCGGAGTATAATTAAACTGTCTATGAAAATCCAAGAAGTGACTCTAAAAAACGGTCTCCGTGTCATTCTTATCGATACTAATGCTTTTCCGACGTTAACTACTTTGCTATTGGTTGGTGCCGGCAGCCGTTACGAAAATGAAAAAAACAACGGCATTGCCCATTTTTTTGAGCACATGGCGTTTAAAGGATCGAAGAAATATCAAAACTCATTTATTATCTCTTCGACGATCGAAGGATTAGGCGGAATGTTTAATGCTTTTACGAGTAAAGACCATACTGGTTACTGGATAAAAGCAACAAACGAACATTTTACAACCGTTGTCGATGTTCTTTCCGATATGGTTCTTCATCCGTTATTAATACCGGACGAAATTAATCGAGAAAAAGGAGTGATAGTTGAAGAAATTAATCTTTACGAGGATACGCCGTACCGCCGGGTCGGGGATTATTTTGAAAATTTGTTATACCGTGGCAATCCTTTAGGTTACGATATTGCCGGATCAAGGCAGACCGTTAACGCTTTTACCCGTGAAACATTTACCGATTATATCGGCAAATTATATCATCCGAAAAACGCTGTTTTAGTCGTCGCCGGCGGCCTGAACATGGTTGGCAACGGCCGAACGGCTCATAATTATTTGCAAATCATCGAGGAAAAATTCGGCGGGTGGAATGATGGTAAGAAAAACAGTTTTGATCCGGTAAGAGAGAGCCAGACAGAGCCTCAAGCATTAATTAAAAATAAAAAAACGGAGCAAGCCCATTTTTGTCTCGGTTTTCGCGCATTTTCCTATTCTGATAAACGGAAATATGTTTTATCTGTCCTGTCGACGATTTTAGGCGGCGGCATGTCTTCGCGGCTTTTCATGCAAGTTCGGGAACGCCGGGGACTTTGTTATTATATTTCCACCGGACGTGAACAATATAATGATGTCGGTAATATTGTTACCCAAGCTGGTGTGACAAATAATTTGGATAAAGTCAAAGAAGCGATTGAAACGATTTTGAAAGAGCACAAGAAAATCGTTAAAGGTGATATCAAAAAAGAAGAAATGGCGAAAGCAAAAGAGCTCTTGAAAGGCCGGTTACTTTTGTCGCTGGAAGATTCCTCTAGTGTCGCTTCATTTTTTGGGACGAAAAAACTATTGGAAAACGAGCTGGAAACGCCGGAAGAAGTAATTGTTGCTTTGGAAAAAGTGAATATCGAGGAAGTAACTGCTTTAGCAGCCGAACTATTTAGACCGGAGACACTGAATTTTGCCATTGTCGGACCGTTTGAGCAAAAGGACTTGCATAAAATTATTACAGATACACCCGGATTGTTATAATTAAATCATGTTTCCCGCATTCTTATTCCTATTCGGCCTGGCCATCGGTTCATTTCTTAATGTTCTGATCGACCGTTGGTCGCAGGAGCAGTCGATCCAGGGCCGCTCCCACTGCGATTACTGCCATCGGCAACTAGGCTGGTATGATTTAATTCCGGTTGTATCTTTTGTATCACTTGGTGGAAAATGTCGGTATTGCAGTAAAAAATTGTCATGGCAGTATCCTTTAGTGGAAATATTGACGGGCGGATTATTTTTAATTACTTATTACCTGCCTACCGGCAGGCAGGCGAATTACTTATACCTCTGGGCATATCTGGGAATTGTTTCTTGCCTGATTGTCATCTTCTTTTCCGATGCCAAATATCATATCATTGCCGATCAGGTACAAATTGGGTTATTGATATTCGGGTTGATACTGCTGCCGTATATCGGGGCGGGTCACGCCTCCTTACCCGTTATATTTTTCAACCGGGTGGTGGCCGCTATTGTCGTCATGGCACCGATCCTATTTTTGCATTACGTCACCCGCGGCAAAGGGATGGGGTTTGGCGACGTGAAACTGGCGTTTGTCATTGGTTTTTTATTGGGGCTTCAGGCAGGGATAATTGCTTTGTATTTTGCTTTTATTTTTGGTGCGGTTTATGGCTTAGTTATGCTTTTCATGCATCGGCGCGGACTAAAGAGCAAGATTGCTTTCGGTCCGTTCATTGTTACCGGAACTTTTATCATGTTGTTCTGGGGGGATAAAATCTTGGCTGTTTTGAAACGATTATATGGATTTTGATGATCTATCAATGATTATTATCGGTGTTGTCGGCCAAATTGCCTCCGGTAAAGGCGTGTTGGTTGATTATCTGGTTAAAGGACACGGCTTCGCCGCTTTTTCTCTATCGACAATCGTCCATGAGGAGCTGGAAAAACGGGGCATTAAGAAATTTACCCGTCAGGATTTGCAGGACATGGGTGATGAATTGAGAAAAAAATACGGACGGAATGTATTAGCTCGAAGGACGATTGAACGAGTAAAGTCGCAGGATAAAGTCGCCATCGAAGGGATAAGAAATCCAGCGGAAATCGAGTATCTGAAAACTTTACCGAACTTTACATTAATGGCAGTTAAGGCGAATCGGCAATTACGTTATGAACGGCTATTGAAGCGGCATAAACCGTGGGATCCGCGGACTTGGGAAGTATTTTTGTCGGTTGACCACCGAGATCTGGGAATTGGCCAGCAAGCAGTCGGCCAACAGGTGGAAAAGTGTTTGGCATATGCCGACCATACCGTGACCAATAATGGAAGCATTGAAAAACTGGACAGGAAAATAGAGAAATTACTTAAGAAAATTTTAAATTTTTAATTTCAAATTGTTTAAGGACTAGTAGGTTCGCAAACGAAGTGCACCACTTAAGGTAAAATTACCTATCTTAAGTTAACCCGGTGCACTATGAAAAAATATCATCACCTGACGCTTTTGGAGCGAGAAAAACTGTATGCGTGGAAGGAAAAAGGATTGACTATCCGTGAAATCGGAAAAAGGTTACAAAGAAGCCATACGACTCTGTTGCGGGAGTTGAAACGCAATACCAAATACGGAGCGACCTACACTCCCTGTCTCGCCCAGGAAAAAACCAAAAAGAGACTGATGGTACAACGAAGAAAAGCCGCTCTGAAAGATCCATTAATCTTCTTGTATGTTCGGGAGCATCTGCGTCTCAAGTGGTCACCAGAACAGATTGCCGGAAGACTTCCTCTTGATTGCCCTGGTTACTCAATTAATGATGAAACCATCTATCGGTATATTTACGCGCCTTACCGCCGAACCCATGAACACCTGCAAAAATACTTAACACTTCAACGGCCGAAACGAATGAAGAAATATGGACGGAAAGTGAGACGGAATCATCATATTCCTGGCCTTGTTTCCATCGATTCGCGGCCAAAAGAAGTTAATGAACGAATAGTTGTTGGTCATTGGGAAACAGACAATGTGCTGGGTAAACAAGGAGACGATACGGTCATTTCAACAACCGTTGAACGAGTAACCAAAATGACCGTTCTTGCCAAACTGGAAAACAAAACGGCTTTTACTAAAACCGATCACCTCATTAAAAGTTTCCGGACTTTACCCCAAAAGGTAAGAAAAACTTTAACGGTTGACAATGGCTTGGAAAATTGCGGTCACCAAACAATTACCAGGAGATTAAAAATGCCGGTTTACTTTTGCCATGCGTACCACGCCTGGGAAAAAGGAACCGTTGAGAATATGAATGGCCGGATTAGACGATATATCCCCAAAGGAGTGAGTATTGATCCTATACCGGTAAAAACAATTCAAGCGATCGAGGGTACATTGAACAATACTCCCCGAAAATGTTTAAGGTTCAAAACACCCTATGAAAAAATGGATGAAGAATTACAGAAAGAAACGGTATACTAGTGGTGCACTTCTACTGCGAATGTAC
>JAJYLO010000061.1 GCA_021787635.1 bacterium
TAGCGCCGCTTCCTGTTTTTACCTTCCGGATAAATGCCACAGCCTCTATTGTAGACCATTAGTGTCCCAAAAACATAATTATTGAGGCTGTTAAATGGCGAAAACTAGTAAAATGCGGAAGTCAGGTGGAAAATTATGTTGTATAATAAGCATTAAATACTTATTAGTACGAATACTTGTTGATTAGCTTAAGAAATCAATTTTTCTTCCCCTACTCATAAAGCCTTTCATACTAAAGAAATAAAATAATTAACATAAATATGGCAAATAAAATATATGTTGGCCGCCTCCCTAAACAAACTACCGAGCAGCAGTTGATTGATGTATTTTCCAAAGCCGGTAAAGTAATATCTGTTCAGATTGTAAAAACAAATAATAATCGGGAAAATAGCGGTTACGGTTATGTTCGTATGGATACGGACGATTCAACAATAAAAGCAATAAGATTATTTAACAACTCAGTATTTTCCGGTAGTAAAATAGCTGTTATGGAAGCACATTATCTGGATCAGGACCATTCATGGATTAGCAATAGGAAATGGTATAAACATTAAGAACGGAAATGAGGTGATAGATAATGGAAAAAAATAAAATATTCGTTGCCGGTTTGCCGTGGTCGATAAATAACGATTCACTCAAAGAATTATTCTCATCTTGCGGAGATATTTCGGATGCGATTGTCATTACCGATCGAGATACCGGCCGCTCAAAAGGTTTCGGATTTATAACATTTATGAATGAGGATAGTGTTCAGAAAGCCTTGGAAATGGCCGGGAAAGAAGTCGAAGGAAGAACACTCGTTGTCAATATCGCCAAACCCAGAGAAAACCGAAATAATAGCTCATTCAGATCGAAGGGGAATTCCAGAAACAGCAATTATCATCGAGGCAGAAGAAATTATTGACTCTTATGGATAAAAAAATCAGTAATCCATGCACCCGTTGTGGTATAGAACGGATTGTGGTAAAGACATGGGAAGAAAAAGTGGGGAATTCAACTGTCGTGAATATAGAAACCGTTTGTCCCAATCCTGAATGTCAAAAAAAGGTAAATAGCGACAATAAAAAGCAACATGATAGATATATTGCCATGAAGTTGAAACATAAGAACAACATGGAATCAAGAAGAAAAATGATTAAAAAATCATAGTATACCGCAGAGTCCGCTCATTAAATTTTCAGTATGGTTAAACACAAACGAAGTAAAAAAAGAAAGAGATTGATTAAGAAGAAAATGCACGGGAGTGTGAGGAAGCTGATTCGAAGAAGAAAAGCTCAAAGATAATTTGGTGGAGATGGCGGGAATTGAACCCGCGTCCGGGGAAACACTCCGAAAAAAAATTTAGTCAGGGATAGAGTGTTTTTGACTCTTATTTTACTCGGGAAACAAACAAACCTTATAAAATAGCTATTTGGGGTTTATCGGACCTTAAGCCAAATAGTAACTCAAAAAGTCCTTATCGTGATTGGTTAATCTCTTATCTAAGTTGAGTCACGAAAAACTTAGACAGAGGCACAATTAGTTTACGTAAGCAAAAGCGTAATTCGCTCTTGCAAAGTAAGCCGCTTGGGCTGCTTCGATTTGATCTTTAGCAATTATGTTTTTCCGTTTGACGCAGCAGGTACGCCCTGACATTTTTTCAAAGTGCCAATTCCTCGTCGATTCCTATCATCCCCTGTTGTAATATTCCTTCATTTCCCGTTTCTCTTGCCGTTCGATATCTCTTTTCTTCTCCAGTTTCCGCTTTTCGACATCCCGTTTTCCTTTTACTAACGCGATTTCGAGCTTGATCAGGTTGCCCTTATTATAGCACGAAACCGGCGCCAAAGTCAATCCGCCGCCTTGGATGATTTTGGTCTTGAGACGCAATAATTCGCTTTTGTGCAAGAGCAGTTTCCGGCTCCTTTTCGGATCGTAATTAACCATCCGGGCATACTGATAGATGGGGATATTGGCATTGATCAGATACGCTTCCGACCCCATAATCCTGACAAAGGCGGCATCAAGCATCAGTCGACCTTCCCGGACCGATTTTACCTCGGCGCCGGAAAGAACAATCCCCGCCTCATACTTTTCTAGTTCGGTATACTCCCGGTGGAATTGGCGATTGATGATTTTCATGGTTTTATTTTACCATTCATTCTTTTGCTTTTCTCTTGCTAAAAATGTATTAGATTTTTACATAATGCCATTATGATATTTTTATTTTGTTTTATGACGATGCATCCGCGCATATTATTTTACTCAATGAAGGCGAGTTGGGAACAGTTCAATCACGAATCGATTCCATACAGGCAGCAATGGTTTCTTAAGAAGATCTAGCAAGACTGTATAACTGTTCCTTTGAATGTTTTTCCTTCGATAATTCTGTCAAGATTGTCAAAGTCTTTCCCATTGGCAATACTAACGGTTAAATTTAGCTTTTTTGCAAGCTTGGTCGCAATTGGGTCAAAGGGCATGTTGAGCCCCGGCGTCCATGTATCACCGGCGATCTTTTCCATTTCGGACCAGGTAATTTTTTCCAGTTTCTTTGCATTTTTATTTTTGTTGGGGTCTTTATTGTAAACATAATCAATATTTGAAAGATTAATGATGAGTTTGATTCCATAATCTCTTGCCAAGACGACCGCGTCGTAGTCGGTCGACCAGCCCGGTTTCCAGCCTGCGCCTATAACGATCGGTTCGGTCCAGTGGTTCAGTCTATGCTCATAGTTTTCAATGATTCTCGGGTGTGCAATGTCGTAGAATATCGTTCTCATAAGATGTGCGTTGACTCTTGTTATATGGATTGCCAACCAATCTAAATCATCATTGGAAACGCTTTTGGTCACTGAGATCGCGGCATCCCGATAATGTCACATGATATGGCCGCCGCCTACTATAAGGAAAAACTTCTTGCCTTTTTCAACTTTTTTTCGGATAAAGTCATTAAATTGAGAAAGAAAGCATCTGTCTATTCCGCCATTAGGAATAACAAGTGATCCTCCAACGGTTTTAACCTCGGCGTATAACTGTTTCAAATACCAATGGTTATAGTTGATATTTAATCCTTCGAACTTGGTAACTCATATCGTGCATTTTCTATTATATGATGTAAAAAACAAAAAACAACTATTAACCCTGTTTAGCTTGGCATCCTTTTTTCGTATATTTAAAAGGTATTATGCCTGAATTGATTTTTGTGATTTTAGGTTCCGATATTCCGAAACAACTTTATTTTGAAGGTTGATGTCCAATTCTACAACCGGAGACCCCTCAAATCAAATCCTGCAACACCATAAAGTCTGTGGATACTCCAGTTACATTCAGCGTATGGGGCAAATTATCATACATTTTCCGGTATCAAGCAGAAATTACACCGTTCGGTTAAAGCTCGTTTTTTCCTGGAAGTATTGATGTTTACATGCACCAAAAAATGTTCCTGGTTTTGCATGTTATGAAATAACAGACAAGATTTATACTCTTCATATCTTGAAATGACAAGCTAGGCACCCAGTTCGCCGGCGGTTTGCTGGTAATCGATATAGGCAATATCTTTCATCATTGCCAGATGTTTGTCCGAATAGCCGTCAGCGGTAAAATGGGAAACAACGCGGTGATAGATGTTTATCACCGCGGTAAACCGATTTGGTCAACTCTTTCCAAACAGTAGACAATTTGTCAGCCGCCGCAATAATTTTTTCTGTTTGACTGGCAAAAACTATGATACGATAAAAGTAAAGGGAGGTGAGAATATGGAGAAAGATATTGCTAATTACGTTCGCCGACACACACTTCTGGTAACAGCTGTCGTTACCATCGCTTTCCTCGTTTTGGCCGCCGGTGAATATTATCTGTACCGGAAAATAATGACTGTCAATCGCCAGGTGTCGGAAGGGACAATGCAGATCCAAGATGCAATCAGGGACTTAAAGCCAGTTCCAAAGCGATGACGGAATTGGGAATCATAAGAATATCCCGCCGCAACTCGCCGTTGACCGGTGTAACGTTGGGAATGGTAACAGTGTTGCTTTCCAGGTAATGGATAGTTAAATTGTAAGTGCCCGGATTAAGACCGGTTAATGTGACCGGTACCATTTCGTTGTTTTTGTTTTGCGCGTCATAATTAACGAGTACAATGGCAATTTTTTCCGGCGATACACTCGCCAGGGCGCTGACATAAGTCCCTTCGCCGATTACTTGCAACCGCCTTCCTTCAAGCAAGTTAAGAAGCTGCAAGGCGCGGTAACGCGGTTTGATTTCACCGTTATAGCCAAGGATTCCCCAGCGGGGCGACAGCCCATCTTTTATTTCGAATAAAAACGCCATTTCATAATTGGCGTCAAAAAAATTACGAATGGAAGCGATTGTATGGGCAGCGCCGATATTGGTGTCGGCAATGGCATTGGGATCAGAATCGTAGCCCCATTCGCTGATGATTTTTGGTAAATTCCGATAACGGGCGTACTGGGGCGGGGCGAGATACTGGTTCAAATTATCCATATCCATCGTGTAATCATCGGTATTTTTGGAATAATGATGCCAGCTGATAAAATCCAGCCGAAGGTTGTTTTTGCTGATATAATTGAGAAAAGTCTGGATCCAGCTTTGGTAAAGAGCGGTTGTTACCGGTCCGCCCAGTTTAAACGGGTAAACGTTTTTGGCGGCGGCCGCCCCGAGAGCGGAATAATAATACAGCGTTTTGTAATCCTTGCCGCCGTAAATGCTCCATTTGCCGAAAGTCTCCAGGTCCGGCTCGTTCCAGACTTCGTAATAAACGTCGGTTTTCCAGAAACCGGTAATCTGACCGCAGAGTCGGTTATTGGTCCCGCTATAATGTTCGATCGTTTTCTGGACGGTCAGCGCCCATTCATTCCAATCGCGCGGAGCGGAAACCA
>JAJYLO010000008.1 GCA_021787635.1 bacterium
CGGGCGGCCATCGATAACAATATTCCGCTTTTTACCGATCTAAACAAAGCGGACTTTTTTATTCATGCTCTTAATATTTACCAAATCAAAGAGTTAAAAGTTCGCTCATGGAAAGAATATCTCAATGGTTAAATTGCCTGGGTTAATCGATCCTCATGTCCACTTGCGCGATCCGGGACAGACGTACAAAGAAGATTTTTTGACGGGGACGACGGCGGCCATATTTGGCGGATACACCACCGTTTGCGATATGCCGAATAATAAAATACCGGTAACGACCGCCGGCCGGTTAAACGAAAAAATTAAAACGGCCAAGAAAAAAATCGTCTGTGACACCGGGTTTTATTTCGGAACGCTGGGTGATAATTTTGACCAATTTTCGCCGGTTTACGCTAAAGTGCATGGTTTAAAACTATATTTGAATCAGACAACCGGCAATTATCTCATCGGCGAAAAAGAACTGGAAAATATATACCGGTATTGGCAATCGAACAAGCCGATTCTTATCCACGCCGAGGACTCAATGTTGGAAAAAGTTTTTAGTGTCGTTAAGAAAACGGGAAAAAAAACCCACATCTGCCACGTCAGCAGCAAGAATGAATTACGGCAAATAATAAACGCCAAAAAAAATAACTTGCCGGTGACATGCGGCGTCACTCCGCACCACTTATTTTTGACGGAGAAAGATAACCAACTAATGAAACCAACGCTGAAAACCGTCAAAGATCAAGCCTTTTTATGGCAAAATATAAAATTGGTTGATGTTGTCGAATCTGATCATGCGCCGCATACGATCGAAGAAAAAACATCGGCTGATCCACCTTTCGGCGTCCCCGGTCTGGAAACGACGTTGCCGTTATTATTAACCAGATTGCCGGTTGATGAAATTATTCGTCTCTGTTTTACCGGCCCGCGGGCAATATTTAATATCCCGTTTGATCCGGATACGCATATTGTCGTCGACGAAAAATATTCCTATACTATAGAGAATCGCCAATTAAAAACCAAATGTCGCTTTACGCCTTTTGCCGGCCGGAAAGTGAAAGGAAAAGTACAAAAAGTGGTCATACGCGGAAAAACCGTCATGGAAAATGATAAATTACTAGTTCAACCTGGTTTCGGAAAAATCATATGAATTTTTCTTATCTGACGTTATTAAATCAAAGTTTAATGTCCGGTACCCACGATTATTTTAAGAGAAATGGATTAACCTATATCGATATACCGGAAATAGTCGGGGTGACCGGTGCCCACGGCCAAATCGACAGCTTGTTTAGGATACAAAACCACTTCGATCTGCCGTTATTTTTTATCCAGACCGGTCAGTTTTCTTTGGAACAGGCTCTGGCGTATTTTCCCGGAGTGTATACCATTATTAATTCTTCCCGTGATGCCGAATCAGAGGACAGCCGCCATCTTCGCCATTTCCGGTTGACCGAAGTTGCTTTTGATTGCGGTTTTGTCGGTATGACCGAACACACCTATTCTGATGATAAAATGTTTGCCGCTCTTCTTAATCATATTCGGCATTCGGTACAAGCGATGGTTAGCGGTGTTATAAAAGAAAATGCCAAATTGCTCAAGACCGCCGGTGATGAAGTAGAGGCTGATTACAAAGAAATAACTTATACTGACGCCGTTAAACTTCTAAACAATCATGGTTTTGCCGGTTTATCGTTTGGGGATGATTTACAAACCGTCCATGAGTTGGCCATAGTTAAATTACTTGGTCAAAAAAAAGAGCAACCCGTTTTTATCACGAAATACCCGAAAGAAGTCAAGTTTTTTAACCGGCGGATTTATCAAAAAGACCCGCGCGTCGTCCTGTCGGCGGATCTGATTTTTCCTGTCGTCGGAAAGATAGTCAGTGCGGCAATAAAAGAACATGAATTTGACACTTTAAATAGCCGTCTTTTGAATTCGGATATGTACCGTTTGCATCGCTTGCGGGGAGGAAGTGAAGAGGATTTTATTTGGTATTTGAATCTCATCAAAAGCAAAAAAATATATCCGCACGCCGGATACGGCATCGGTAACGCCCGATTATTACAATACATTATCAATGCGCCCGATATCCGGATGGCCTCGGTTTTTGGCATTCTCAATCAGGAAACAGGCGATTGGGATAGGGACAAATATGGAAAAGCGGCGATTGTTTCCGCCGAAAAAAAACATATTCTTTTCAGTCTTTCGCCAAAAGCAAAAAAAACGCTGCTGCCATATCTCAAAAAACTAACCAATCGGGACAGTTATGTACTGTATGCGACGAAAAAAACCCATCGGTTTCTTCTCAAACATAATATCGAATCATCTTTGGTATATAAAATATCCGAGATTGGTAAGGAGCCCAACATTGCCAATCTACTGGCCCGGCGCGTCTTTGATCTGATTATTAATACACCGACTTTGCAAGGTAAAAAACAATCAAAGGAGTTGACCGATGGCAAACTCATCCGCCAAGGGGCAAAAGATTTGGGTATTTCCCTGATTACGACCGTCGATGAAGCGGTAAAAATTATTGCCAATTTTACCAAAAAACCATTTTACGATCCGGGGAAAACATACCAGTATAATTATGATTATGGACCGTTTACCGACGGTATCGAAACTAAACATGTGATGTCAAAAGGGGAGATGCGATATTCATTCCTTGGCCACAAAGTTTATTCTCCCTTCGGCATTCCGTCCGGCCCCCTCCTCAACAGTAATTACGTCAAATATGCCTTCGAAAAAGGATTCGATATTGCGGTGTACAAGACGGTGCGGGTCGATTATTATCCCTGTCATCCGTTCCCGAATATTTTGTCATTAAAGATTGATGGTGATCTGACTTTGGAAAAGATGAAAGGGGAGTTGACCACTGATTTTGTCTATAAAGACAGAATGAGCATCACCAACTCTTTTGGCGTGCCTTCAAAAGAACCGGCGGTTTGGCAGGAAGATGTCCGAAAAGCACTCACTTATGAAAAAAAAGGTCAACTTCTGGTTTTGAGTTTCATGGGAACCGTGAAAAAAAACCAGACGCAGCAGGAATTCATCGATGATTTTGTATTGGCGGCCAGATTATCCAAGGAAACCGGTGCTAAGGTGCTTGAAGCCAATCTTTCCTGTCCGAATGTCGGCAACGAGGGGCTTGTTTGCTATAATCTCGCTATTACGCCGCAAATCGTCAGTGCGATCCGTAAAGAGCTGAATAACACGCCATTGATTCTCAAAATTGGCTATTTCCAGGACGAAAAAGCACTGGAACGGATAGCCGCGGTGGCGGCGGAATATGCGGATGCGATTGCCGCGATTAATACATTACAAACATCGATTGTTGATAAATACAGTTACCAGGCGTTGCCCGGCAAAATGCGATCGGTAAGCGGAGTCTGCGGCGCGGCGATCAAATGGGCGGGGATCGATATGGTAAAACGGCTAAGGAAAATCCGGGAAAAGAATAATTATCATTACCAAATTATCGGTGTTGGTGGGGTCATCGAACCGAAAGATTATTTTTATTACAAAAAAGCGGGGGCGGATGTCGTGATGAGTGCGACCGGTGCAATGTGGTATCCCGACCTGGCAGCACGGATTAAAAAACAGTTATAACAGATGCTCAATAATAATATGGGATTTAAAGATAATTTGGACAATATCGTCAAAAATAATAATTCCCTTCTGTGTGTCGGTCTGGATCCGGAGGCGGATAACATTTTTGATTTCAATAAGAATATTATTGATGCGACTTATGACATGGTCTGTGCCTATAAGCCCAATATCGCCTTTTATGAGGCGGTGGGTATTGTCGGTATCGAGCAGTTGAAGAAAACGATCGACTATTTGCATAAAAAATATCCGGAGATTCCGGTTATTCTTGACGCCAAAAGAGGGGATATCGGCCATACGAGTGCCGCTTATGCCCGATATATTTTTGATTATCTGCAGGCGGATGCGGTCACTCTTCATCCCTATTTGGGAAAAGACGCCTTGCAACCGTTTCTTGACTGGAAGGATAAAGGCTGTATTATCCTTTGTCGGACATCCAATCCTGGGGCCGGCGAGTTTCAGGACTTGGAATCTAATGGTAAAAAATTGTATCAGATCGTTGCCGAAAAAGTGGTAAATGAATGGAATTTTAATAACAATTGTCTGCTGGTGGTAGGCGCAACATATCCGCAGGAATTAGCAGAGCTTCGGAAGATTTGCGGTGATATGACATTTTTGGTTCCAGGAATCGGCGCGCAGGGCGGTGATACGGAAAAGACAGTCAAAGCTGGTATTAATTCGCATGGCGCGGGGATAATAATTAGCTCTTCCCGTGGTATCATTTATGCCAAGGATCCGCGGGCGGAAGCTAAAAAATTGCGGGACATGATTAACAATTATCGAAAATAATATGAAAAAGAAAATAAACTCGGTGGATATTTTAAAAAAAGTGGGTGCCGTTTTAACCGACGATCATTTTGTTTATACCTCCGGTAAGCATGGCAGTGTTTATATTAATAAAGATGCGCTTTATCCACATACAAATGAAACGGCTCAAATCGGAAAAATGTTCGCGGAAAAATTTAAAAATAAAAAAATCGATACGGTAGTTGCCCCGGCGTTGGGAGGGATCATTTTATCTCAGTGGACAGCATATTATTTGTCCAAGCTGAAAGGCAGGGAAATATTTGGGGTATATACGGAAAAGACTGCGGATAAAAACCAGATTTTTACCCGGGGTTACGACCGTTTTGTTAAGGGGAAAAACGTCTTGGTTATCGAAGATTTGACAACAACCGGGGGATCGGTCCGAAAAGTGGTCGATAGCGTCAAAAAAGCCGGCGGTAAAGTGGTTGCCGTTTGTGTTATGGTCAATCGTGATCCGAAGAAAGTCACGGCTGAAATTGTCGGCGGACCATTTTCAAGCCTGGGCATATTGGCGGTCGATGCAGTTGAAGAAAAAGACTGCGACTTATGCCGGCAAAATAAACCGATTAATACCACCGTCGGGCACGGGAAAAAATACCTGGAAGCAAAAAAAATAAAAAAGTGATAAAATATCTCAATGTTCGGTAAGATAACGGTAGTCGATAAAAAATTTCCGGGAAATGGCGAGACTTTCATTTATGTGGCGTTCGAAGATACTTTCAAAAAAGACAATGATTTAAAACTGCTTGGCAAAAAAATTAATAATAAATTATTACAGCATGAATTCTCCGGCAAGGAGGGGGAATTGGTCAGTATCGACGTCGATACTCTTTACAAAACCGTTATCGTCGTTGGTGCCGGAAAGGAAAAAGAATTCAATCTTATTAAATGGCGCGATCTTTTAGCCGACACATTCCGCTATTGCCGGGCGAATAAACTGGCAAACGTTACCGTTACCTATTTCGATCTTTTAGGGAAAGATTCTTTCGCCATCGGCCAGAATTTGACTGTTTCTTTATATCTTGCCAACTACGACTTCGATTTTTATAAGAGTGAAGAAGCGAAAAAGAAACTAAAAAGGATTGACTCCTTAAATTTTCAATTTTTCCCACTTCGTTCTTCGGACTCTTCGGGGCAGGCAGTTTCTCGAGGAATAGAATATGGGAAATTGTTGGCGGAGGGGATTTATCTGACTCGGGATTTGGTTAACCAACCGGCGGCGTATGTCCATCCGGACACGCTGGAAGAGCAGGCGCTACAGATCGCCAAGGAATCAAAAGGAAAGATTACCGTCGAGGTGTTGGATGAAAACCAATGCCGAAAGCTCGGAATGGAGGCATATTTGGGTGTCGCCCAGGGGAGCGAGCAGCCGCCAAAATTCATCATTCTTCATTATGAATCGTCTAAAGGGCGATCGCCCTCTGGGCGAAAAATTTGTTTAATCGGAAAATCGGTCACATTTGATTCCGGCGGATTATCATTAAAGCCGTCCGAACATATGGAGACGATGAAAATGGATATGGCGGGAGGAGCCACCGTGCTTGGAATTTTTAAAATATTATCCCGCCATAACGTTGATGCCGACGTTTATGGCATATTGCCCGCCTGTGAAAACATGCCTTCCGGCCACGCGATGAAGCCGGGTGATATTGTCACCGCCTTAAACGGCAAGTCAATCGAAGTCCTCAATACCGATGCCGAAGGACGGCTGACGCTGGCCGACGCTCTGTCTTATGCCGAAAAATATCTCCAGCCCGACATGATGATTGATCTGGCCACCCTGACCGGCGCCTGCATCGTCGCTTTGGGTAAGAATATTGCCGGCATGTTTGGCAATGACCAAAAAATGCTTGATAGTCTGGAAAAAGCGGCCAATACTGAAGGGGAAGAATTGTGGCCGATGCCTTTGCACAAATATTATGCCAAAAGCCTGAAAAGCCCGGTCGCCGACCTCAAAAATACCGGCGGCGGCAAATATAGCGGGGGAGCGATCACTGCCGCTTTGTTTTTATCCGATTTCGTCGACAAGGCGAAATGGATCCACCTCGATATTGCCGGCCCGGCCTTTAACGATAATGATTCGTACGGCGTCATCAACCACGGCGGGACAGGATGGGGAGTATTGACTTTGTTAAATTTTTTCCATCAAGTTAATAAAAAATGAAAGATCTTGCTAAGGCAAATAAGCTGATAGCAGATATTGCCGCTAAAGATAAACGCATTACTCCTATTACTCCCAAAGACGAAAAGTTATTCGCAGAGTTCCTTAAAAAAGAACCACATACCTACGGTAATTCTTGGATATATGTAACACAAGGAGACTATACGGTATTGGTCCGTACGGATTAGGTTATAAATACTATGATGGTAAAAATTTATCGGCTGTTTGTGTGTATCCCAGAATAGAACGACCGGACGTATATGTTTTTTATTGGATTAGACCGATGGGTCAGGAGATACTGGATATTATCAACAAGTTTGCCAAACATTTATTAGAAACTTATTCGATGCCGACTTATGTCAAGAAAATATTTCAGATCCAGTTTGAATATTTGCAAAAACAAGGTTTTAGAAACATGACCGGTTTTCCATGGCATTCAATCTGTCACTCTGAAGATAATACCTACCCTGAGCAAATATATAACGTAAAAAAGACACTATCCCTTTTATCAACTCCACCACGCACTTCCAATATTCGCAAAAGTTATCGGAAAGCGATGCAGATTGAGAAAAAATATACCATAACAATGAATGATAAGGATTTTACAAAAATTGCTTGGAAAATTACTAAAGATTTTTTTAATTCTAGATATATAAAAAATAAATAAGAAATATAGTTTATCTCAATAAAATACCTATCGCATATTATATCGGAGAAAAACAAGATAAAAAATATACCGCGTTATATGTTTTTATTGCGCTTCGTGATAAAGTTAAGTATATTTTTGACGATTTATATTTTAGAATTTTAAAACTTTGCCAAACCCCATATTTAAATATTGGAGGATCGGATCACGAAGGGATTCATAATTTTAAGAAAAAATTTAAACCCGCATTGGATAATATTATGTTGTGGGCTGCTTACTATAGAGATTAAGGCAGCATTTGCCAAACAAAATTAAAAAGCGCTTTCGCATTATTATAGTAATGCTCGTTCGATATAAGAATTCCAGTGGTGTATTTTTCAATATTGACGATAGCCACCTTTCCGTCGAATATCATGTAATCAATAATTGACAGATTCATTCCTTCGGGAATCAGTTTATAATAATATCTTTTTTTAGGCATCAGACTTATATATCGTTGGGCCTCCGGAGAGGTCTGCATTATTTCCCAAACGTACATATTGTGTCGTTTGCTATGGGTTTTAATAAATAAATTCATATTATCAGTAAAAACTTCGTGTAGTTTTTCAGTGTTGACGTAAGCGCGGAATTCCTTTGCTTTTAAAGCTTCATTATAAATATGCATTACCGATTCCATTTCTTCATAGTATTTAATCTCCACTTCTTTACGTGTCTGCGGATGAATTGACTTGATTGTGTTTAGGAAATCGGGATATTTGGTTTGGATGTTTTTTAAGTGATCTAGTTTTTGTTCGATAAGATATTTCAATTTTTCCGGAGGTTCGGACATAATTTGTCTTCTTGAACCATGAATTGTTTGTGTCACCAAGCCTTTTTTTATTAGATTTTCTACATTGAAGTGGACAGTGATTCTTTTAATTTTTGTAAGTTCTGACAATCCCATTACTGTCGTCGGCCCGGTTTCCAGTAACCCCTGGTATAGTTCGGCTTCGATTTCGGTCAAGCCTAATTCTTTCAAATAATCGGTAATTTTTTTCATGAATACTGTTGTTGAAAACTAACTGTTGTAATTATATAACAAATTGTTTAAGCTAAAATGGGAATTGTGTTAATGTTAATTAACATGTTGTTTGATTTAAACAACAATTTCGCTTGACATTTATTAATAAATGTTATTAAATATAACTTGGGAATTGCAATTTGCTGATATTGCCTATGTCTTTGCAGGACATAATCAAAACTAACAATATCGTCAGGATTCTGCCTTGGGAGAATCTATCTTCGGCTTTAACCAAGCTTTCTACTTCGCATGACGCGGCTTTCGTTTTTACCCCGGAAAATAAATACCTGGGCGTGATCAATCCATATTATTGTTTAATCAAGTCCTCATATCCGGGTAATGCCAAGGTGGAACACTGCCTGTATCACGCGCCGCGGGTGCGGATCAATCATCCCTTAACCAAAGTCGCCAGCTTATTCATGCAGTCGAAAATTCATTACCTGCCGGTATTTGATGTCGAAGATCATTTTTTGGGGATTATTTCCGCCCGGCACATCCTTTCCCAATTTCATGCATTGCCGGTATTCAAAACATCCATTACCCGGGCCTTGAAATATAAAAATCATCCGATGATCGTTATTTATGAAAATGATTCGGTGGCGACGGCGATTAATATTTTTAAACAAAGTAAAGTGTCCAAGCTAATAGTCGTCAGCCGCGATCTCAAACTCAAAGGGATCCTTAGCCATTACGACCTGATTGCTTACCTAGTCGCGCCCAAAAATTCGCCGGAGAAAATCAGTTTTTATCATCAGCCGGTCAAACTTTTCGCTAAAACCTACGTTCTGACATTATCGCCGGAACATACTTTGGCAGATGTTATCAAACTAATCCTCGAAAAAAGGATTGGCAGTGTCGTCGTGGTCGATAAGACACGTCATCCAATCGGCATTATTACCACCAAAGACCTGCTCCGTTTTTTTATCAGCGAGCAGCAAGAAAAAAACCGCCGCATTTTAGGCGGTTTTTTTAATGCGATCAGACCTTTAGGAATGTTTGCTTAAATACCGGACGGCTTCTTTCAGGCAGGAAAATTTATAAGAATAGGGAATATGCCAGTCAAGGGGATTGGAGACCCAAAAAATTTTTGTTTTGGACACGGCGCTATTCAGCCGTTGGATTACTCCCCAGTTATCTTCCACAAAAACGTCTAATTTTAATTCTTTAATCATTTTTTCCTTGAACGCGTTCGGCTGCATGTCGTCCTTGTTGTAGTGGTAATAGCGGAAACACGGCCGGTTGTTCAACTTGTTTATCCAATAATGAAAGTCGTTTTTCAAGAAGCTGTAGCGGGCGCTAATGATGTATGGTTCGATGACGCCTTTTTCCGCCAATGTTTTGATATCGGCTACGCCGTCGGCTACTCGGAAACTGGTTTTATGGAGGATTTTCCAGAATAATTTCTCGGCCTGACTGTTTGGAAAATAAAAAGTATCCGCTTTTTCATGAAAAAGAAACGGTTTGATAAATTTCAGCGAACTGGCAATCGGTCGAAAGATTCGGACCGGGTTGTATAAAATGACTCCGTCCAGATCAAAACCAACTTTTAATTTTTTTCTCATTGCCATATTGTAGAAATTAATTCAGCCGGAGTAAACCGTTTCTCGTTGGCAAATATCATTACCGGCGGGTGGTCATAACTCTGAAAAGACTCGTCGGCCCAATCGTCCGGGAACCCAAAAGGATAATTGGTGAATTTTTTTACCAGCTTATATCCCAGTTTCCCGCTAAAGAGCGATTGGTATAATTTTACGGTTAAGGGGTAGCTGTTTTCATTCCTCAATATTGATGCATAAACCCGGCGACTGCTTATAATAAAATAGTCACTTTTCCCTAATTGGTCAGCAAGAGTTTTGAGTTTACTGCGGTCATCGGGTTGAGCATAAACATCAAGCTGGACGATTGTGTATGGTAGTAGCGACTGTTTGGGAAACGGTAGGTTATCATCCCAATACTCGCCGGCAATTACTTTACCGGGTAAAATGTGTTGATACACCCAGTCAGACGCCTGAACGCGGGTATTTTTTTGAAAATATATACTTTTAAAAAAAATTAAACCATTGGCGGCAATAACAACCAGAGCGATTATTTGATATTTTTTCTGCAGCCGGCTGATAGCATAGGCGGCGAAAAGTGATAAAAAAGGGATTAATAAAATATAGTATCGCGAAAATTTGGCAAACCACGCACCGGCCCAGGCAAAATAAACAAGCGGATAAGCAATCAGCAAGATAGTCAAAATTTTATTTCGTCGGGATTTTATTAAATAGTAAAATCCGATCAAGCTTAACGGAAGAGAAAGAAAGCCGAATGTCAGCGGTAAAATAGATAATAACGGATATATATAAGAAGGAGTATTCTGATAAATAAGGGTGAAAGGAGCCTTACTGAATCCCAAAACCACGCTTTGCATATATAGCTGTTCTCCCATAAAGCTGTGGAAATCAATGATCTGATAAGGTGATAAGACCAGGGAAGTTAATCCGGCTAAAATCAGCGAACCGAAAAAGTAGACGGAGACGGTAATTTTGTTTTTCGCTTTGACCAATAAATATATATAGACAATAAGTGGTATAAGCCCAAAAGATAAACCGGTGACTTTACTGGCGGTGGCCGCTCCGATTAATAATCCGATAATTAAAAACCATCGTAACTGTCGATTTTTGTAGACGAAAATGGATATCAACATGATAAGCGCTAGAAAAAAATTAAGAATGCTTTCTGTCGTAATAAAATGAGCGTGTTGAATGATTCCCGGAGCAAAAATGAAAATGAAGCCGGCCACCAAACCGACTTTTTCATTAAAAACTCTTTTCCCGATCTGAAAAATCAGAAAAACGGTCAGTATTGTGAATAAGCCGGACAGGAAACGGCCAGTTAAAAGCAGATTGCCGGTCGGATTAAATAATTGGTAAAATATTTTGTATAAATAAACGGGCAGGGGGCCATAATAAAACATGTGTAAATTAAGAGGCGATTGGGGAGACAAAAATTCCTTAATGCTTACGGGTAACCGGATATCTGAAGCATTGATATACAACCTTTCGTCCGGATGAAGGTAATGTCCGCTATCCCAGTTGCCTCCATATAAGGCAAGGACAGACGAGATAAGTAACAGCACAAGCAGAAGGTTTTTTTTAATTGGCATTTTTGCGTGCGATAATGATAACGTGCGGATAGAGCCAGCCTTTATTGGAAAAAAAAGTTTTCTTGATTTGGAAACCTTTTTGTTTGAGTATTTTTTGCCAATCGCGATACGACCGACAATATATCGGGTTGCCTTTAGACATCAGGCAATCATGAAAATAATTCCACCAGTATTTGTAGCGCGGATAGATATCGATATCTTTAGGGATCAATACGCCGTTTTTAGATAGTAAAGCAGGCGACCGATCGATAATTCCGTCCTGTTGGGTAGGTGCCAAGTGATAATGATCGATGGCGATTCCGTAAATTTTGAGTTTCGGCCGGGCAGAGGCAATCATGCCGGTGACAAATCCGTGCCCGCAACCGACATCGAGCAATCGACCGCGCGTGGGAAGCAGTCTGATGACCGATTCGAACGGAGCGATCAGCAGTCTTAATCTTCCAAACAATTGTTTTTTCATTGCTGATAAATTATACTAAATTCTATGCTACCGGTTTTGTTGGATTTGAAAGTCATCAAAATCTATACCTTCGGCATTTTTTTGGTGCTGGCTTTTTTTTGGAGCACATATCTTTTATGGCGCAATATCCGGCTGACGGCATATAAAGAAGAAGATGTTTTCGACGGTCTGTTTTTTGCTTTAGCCGGTAGTTTATTCCTCGGCCGGTTGGTATACATCATACTGAATTTTAAGGATTTCGGACTGGATCTATTAAAATTTATTCTCATAAACGGTTATCCGGGAATTTCCCTTTTCGGCTCACTCGCCGGTGGTTTCATCACGCTTTATCTTTTTTTTGCTGTCAAAAAAATCAAATTCGCCGAAGCGATTGATTACTTTGTCAGTCCGCTTTTTTTGGCCATCGCTTTCGGTAAACTGGGGGATTTTTTTTCCGGCGGGGAGGGGGGCGGGCGATTCCCCAGCTGGCAGCATGCGACATCATTGTATGAGTCAGTTCTCTTTTTCCTCGCAGTTTATATTGCTAATAAGCTACTTTTCCAAATCCGGCGGGAGAAGTATTTACCGGAAATACTGTTTTATTTCTTTTGGTGGTATATTGGTGCCGTTTATTTTGTATTTGACAAATTGAAACTCAATCATTTATACTTTCTGGGCCAAAGTTTCAACGGTCGGATCGCCGAACTAATACTATTGACAACGACGGTTTATTTTTTGTATTATTTTAAAGACCCGATTGGGAAAAAAATAGTTTTCGTTACTAATTTTTTTAAACATAATGGACAAAAAACTTTCCAAAAAATTCGTTTTCGAACTAAAAAACCGACTGGAACTCGAAAGAAGGCAGATACTCACGCAGATTGATGAACTGAAAAAAGGCGATCCATTTGCCGATCCCGATCACGCCTCCGATAACGCCGCCGTCGATACCGATGTCCGCGAACAGGTCGGGCACGATACGATCGAAGCGGAAATAAAGGATCTGGAGAAAAGGTTGAATGACATCGATATTGCCTTAAAAAAAATTTATAAAAATATCTATGGTCATTGTGAACGTTGCCAGGCCAGTATTGCCCAAGCGCGGCTGGAGTTAATACCCGAAGCTCGCTTTTGCGTCAGCTGCGAAAAAAAACTGCGGAAATAATATCGCTTCTAATTTTGCTATACTAAAATAATGGCCGATATTCCCGCACCGCAGGTGTTCAGTTTTTTTTTATTTCTTCTTTGTCCATTTATTTTTGCTTTGGTCGCCAAGAAGCTGAAAATTTCGCCAATCGTTGGTTATATCATCGGCGGATTGGTATTAGGTAATCTGTTTGCTCAATTCATTAATCTAAGTGCAATCCAAAGTTTTGCCTACTTTGGTATTATTCTGTTGCTTTTTACCGTCGGTTTGGAAGCCAATTTCAGCCGGATTATGATGGCCAAAAAAATTATTATTCTTGGTGGATTGCTGCAATTAACCATATCTGTAATATTTATCAGTGTTACCAGTTTGTTTTTCGGTTTTTCACCACTGAAATCTTTTCTGATCGGAATTGCTTTATCTGCCTCGTCGACGACTTTAGTCGCCAAAATTATCCAGGATCGGGGAGAGGAGAATTCATTTATCGGTGAAATCGCCATGGGGATTTTGATTTTTCAGGATATTGCCTTTATCCCGTTTCTGATTATTTTCACCTCGATAACGAGCGCCAGCATTTCCTCGTTTGTGTCCCTAACCATCGGGATAGTCGTTGGCGTCGTCAAATCAACAGCGATAATCGGCGCTTTGTTTTATCTCGGCCGGCGGATAATTCCCCGGACTTTTAACCGCATTGCCCGCAGTTCGCGGGAACTATTCAACCTGTTTATCATTCTTTTTATTTTCCTGGTGACGGCACTGTGTCTTTTTTTACAGGTGCCGATACTGATCGGCGTTTTTGTTGCCGGCGTGTTGGTTGGACAGACAGTCGAACATTATCATATTTTTTCCGAAGTCCGTCCGCTGCGTGATCTTTTGGCGGTCATTTTCTTTGTGTATATTGGCACCAATATCAAGCTGGGATTCATCATTAATCTCATTCCGCAAATTTTGCTTTTTACGGCCCTGATTATCCTGATCAAAGCGGTGATTTTGCTTTTTATTTTTCTTTTCCTGAAATTTCATTCGCGGACGGCATTCACCTTATCGACATATCTTTTTCAAATCGACGAGTCCGCTTTTATCCTAATGTCGGTCGCGTTAGCTAACGCCATTTTTTCATTCAATGAATACTTGTTTATCATAAGCAGCGTCCTTCTTACTTTGCTTTTAACGCCGATCATGATTAAATACAAAGATAATTTTTATTTGAGAATCAAATCTGTCATCAAAAAATTTTTGCCTTTTGTCAGTAATTTTATTACCCATCGGATCGATCGGGACGTTTCACCGATTGATGTTTTGCAAATAAAAAACCACGTTGTCATCTGTGGCTACGGCCGGATCGGCAGCTATATCGGCCGGTCCCTCATGATGGCCAATATTCCTTTTGTTGCTATCGATTACAACTTTCGTACAGTAGAAATGGCCCGAAAAGAAGGTATGAATATCATTTACGGCGATCCGTGCGATATCGATATCCTCGATTATGCCCAGGCGGAGGAAGCGGCGATCCTGATTTTGGCTTTGCCGGAAAAATATACTCAGGAAACAATAATTATGAACGCTAAAAAACTAAACCCCCATATTTATATTATCGGACGTGTTCACCGAGAAGTTGATCAAAGGCGGTTGAAAGATCTCGGTGTCCATCTAATCGTCCAGCCGGAATTTGAGGCTTCGCTGTCCATTATCAAAAAAATCTATCTCTGGCGGAATTTATCCCGGGAAGATATTATTAATAAAATCCGGCGGTTGAAGTTGGAACATGGGCTTTCATGAAAAGGGCAAAATTCAAAATTCAAAGTTCAAGGCTGCTGTTGGTTTTTATTGTTTTTTTACTATTTTATGTTATTTATCGGAATATCGCGTCTTCAGTTGTTTTAACCAAAAAAGACCGTTTGAATATCGTTTTTTATTCGGCCAAGACGGTCTATTATTCGCTGGGAATAAATGACGTCAGTTATGTCATTCCATTTCCTGCCGATATGGAGATCACGGTTCCCGGCGGTTACGGTAATTACCGGGTGGGAGCAATAGGTAAGCTTGTGTCTTTAGAAAAAAAGCCCGACATTTTCCGGAAGGCATTTTCGGCGGCGACCGGCTCATTTGTTAACCTGTATTTTTATCCCCGGCAAACCAAAATATATTACAGTAACCAAAATTCAAAAGCGACCATGCCGGGTTGGTCCGATATTTTTCTAACTAATACCAATGCGAACTTTATTGACCGGCTACTTATTTTCTGGCAAATCATTCATATCGACGCTAACGATCATCAGGAAATAACCGACTTACCTTCTGTATCGGAGGGTCAAGAAACGGTTTTCGATCAGGATACGTTTTATAAAAAATACCAGGGTTTTTTCTACAAAAAGACCTATAGGAATCTAAAAGACAATGTCCAAATTTTGTATACAAAAAGCTACCAAGTGGCGTTATTATTAAGTAAAATTATTGAAGGGGAGGGGATTCGCGTAGTGGATATAAGCCAATCTCAAATCTCAAATCTCAAATCTCAAAATTGCGTTATCACTTATAGCAAGAACGCGTTAATGGTGGCGAACGACCTGCAGAAGTTTTTTGGCTGTGAGAAAAAGGAAGGGAATCCGGATGTATCTGATATAATTATTACATTGGGAAATTTAGAAAATGAATGGCAATAACTCTAGCAATAATATTGTTAATTTCCTTTTTTCTGGCTCTGCGGTCGATGAAAGACCTGCAGGTGCCTTTGCAAATTAAACATCTGCTGGCCGCCAACAAAATCAAAGGGACAATTGTTTTTTTGAAGGACAAGATAATTCATTACCATTAAAGTTTACTCTTCCGGTTCTTCGTCAGTTTCTTCCGGCTCGTAGGGGAGATAGTCTTTGTCTTCCGTCGTCAATATTTCCGCCAGGCGGTCGAGATCGCTATCTGACAATTCTTCCATATCTTCCTCACGACCTTCTTCCTCTTGTGACATTTCGCCCAGGCGGGCCTGAATATTGGTCGGAAAAGACGTGTACTTTTGCACTTTTTTGCCTTTTTTTTCTTCCTTGATAAAAATAATGACATTACTAAGATTGGCTGATTTGATGTGGGTGGAGAAGATACTGCCGGCTTTCATGAGGATCGTCAACCGTTTGGAAATGTCATCGGGTAACGAGCCAATGTATTCTTTGTCTTTTGACCGTATTTCAATCTTCCGTTTTTTCGGCAAAAGCAATACTTCCTGGCCGATTGTCAATTGCGCCAGGACATTTTTCTGGCCGAGATTGACAAGGGAAATGGTTTTGGTTTTACCGGGTGTCTCCAGAAATAAATACGGATCCATGCTGACGGTTTTGCTGCCGACACCCACCGGTTTTCCCGTTTCCAGAATTTGAATTCTTTCCAGGTTCTCCTTGATAATGTAATTGCTCGGCTGCAGTTTTTGGGCTTTTTTGTAGCATTTTTTGGCGGCAGTGATATTTCCTATTTGCATCTGGGCAAATCCCAGGCGAAGATAAACATCGACATTGTTTTTATCATTCCTTATGATCTGTTCGTTCAACTTGACTGCTTCTTTCCAGTTGTTTTTGATCGCGGCGTTTATGGCTTGTTGTTCGAGAATTTGTAGATTGTCCATAGTTTTATATTTACGTATCAGTATATTTTAATTTCATGATTTGTCAAGTATAATTACAACATGTCAGGACATTCGAAATGGGCAAACATCAAAAGACAAAAAGAAACGAACGACAAAGCTCGGGGCAACGTTTTTGCCAAATTATCCCGATTAATTACCTTGGCGGTTTTTGAAGGCGGCGGGATCACCAATCCGGACAATAATGTCAAACTTCGTTTGGCGATCGAAAAAGCTCATGAGAATAATATGCCCAAAGACACTATCAAACGGGCAATTGAAAAAGGGGTCGGCCCGGATACAGAATTAAAGGAAGCGATCGTTGAAGGGTTTGCCCCCGGTGGGGTAGCAATGATTATCCTGGCAACGACCGACAATCTGAACCGGACAATCTCGGAAATTCGTAATGTTTTAGAGCGGCATGAAGGTAAGATGGCCGGTGGTGCCTCGGTCTCTTATTTATTTCAGAAATGCGCTTCTATATCATTTAATAAAACTGAAAAAACGGAAGACCAAGTATTGGAATTAGCCGAGCAACTCTCCGCTTTTGATATCGTTTCCGATGATACTCATTTTACCGTTTACTTTCCGTATGAAAATTTGGGTCGAGTCAAAGGAGCCGAAGTTGACTACCGGCCGACTACGCCGATTACTTTAGATGATATCAATATAAAAAAATTATCACTCCTGGTCGATGATTTGGAAAATTTGAATGACGTCCATAAGGTATTTGTCAACTTGCAATGATTAATATCCGCGATATCCGCAACCAATTGGAAAAGAAAGTTCGACGGGTGGAGAAGAGAATCAGGTTGGCTATTACTGTTCTTATTATGGCAGCGGTTATGCTGGTGTCGACGTTTTACTTCTTTGATAAAGCCATTATTTTTATTCCATTGCTTTTTATTTTAAGCTATATCCTGACTTATTTTGCCTTATTGCCGGGTATCGAAAAAGTCGGCTGGTTCACGTTGTTTTTTATGCCGGTGGCAATTACGCTGTCTTTTTATCTGTTTTATTTTTTAATTCCTCCCCGCTGGATTACCCGGATGCCGTTTATCATTATTTACGGCATTTCTTTGTATGCTGTCTTACTTTGTTCCAATATTTTTAACGTCGGGGTAGAGAAGAACCTACAGCTTTACCGGGCGGCCTTTTCCATCAATTTTTTTTACCAGGCAGTAATCCTTTTTATGATTTATAATCTTTTGTTTTCCACCAAGCAAAGTTTTTTAAACAATATGATTATTGGAGGGGGAGTCAGTTTTATTGCGGCCGTCAATTTGTTTTGGACTATCAGATTGAATAAACAACTTGAGCGGGAAACGGTGGCTTTCGGAATGCTTATCGGCCTGGTGATTGCCGAACTATCAATGATTTTATCACTTGTTCCCTTAAATGAAGCGATTATTTCTCTTTTCCTGACCGCTTCTTATTACAGTTTGGGCGGATTGATTTTCAATTTTATCGACCAGCGGCTTTTTCGGGAAACGATCCGCGAGTATGTTATAGTTTGGGTGTTTGTTCTGGGTATCACCTTACTGTCGATCAGCTGGTAACCCTCTATCAAATTGTTTGAAAACTCATTAACAACTAAAATTTGTGGGGGGGTTAAGGTAGAGAAGAGGGTAGTGGTGTTTTTTAAAAAGTGTACGGACGTGAATGATCTATCCTATAGTATTTTATATCCTATAATATTTAGTATTTCGAAGCTATAACGATCAGATTAGAAGGATATAACATTCCAAACCTCATTATCACACCGTGTGGATAACTGCTATAGTTTGAAGCTGATTTAGTATGTTTAGAGTATAGTAACAAGCCAAACTTCATATATTCCCGCAGGGACCAGTCCATTATCAAAGTCTTATTAATTTAGCCTCAAAAACGCATAATTGGAGCAATAAAACAAGCGAAATAAACGATACCGATCTTTACCAAAGGAGAAGAGCTTCCTTCCGTATTGTCCCGCAAATAAACCCGGTAAATAGTCGGATTATCAAATATAAAGAAAAATCAATAGAGATTATAAAAGCCGGGAGGAGTAACGGCAGTATTCTCTCCAATAGATTTATTGCGTTAAATGTTCCGCTCGCCGGTTGCCGGAAAATTGGTGACAAAATGGGCGGGAGAAGAAAGATATACGACTTCGTAAATTATATCTTTTACGACGTGGTGCGAGGCTGATTCTGGAGAAGACCTCATAGATGACGATTAATAATATGTAATTAATTAACGAATAATTATTTTTTATATCTCCTATCGTTAGTTAATCACGTTTTATTCCTCTGTTTCGTCCGGGTCCAAAAACGGCATTTTAACCATCCGGCCGAAGATGAAAAATAAGAGATTAGCTTATCAAGATAACCTAGACTCCCCTATTCTCCACATCTTTCCACTGGTAGGGAGGCCGGCAATCTGATAAAATTAGCAATCATGAGGAAAAAGGATCATTATATCCTGACCGGTTTTGTCATCGGCGGCGTGGTCATCAGTGTCATCTGGTTGGTTGTCGGTTTTTCGTTCTTTGTGCGGCCAAAGAGCAAAGAGGTAAATAATATTATCGCTCCTTATTACGATCCAAAAGTTTTCCAACCGCCAAAAGAGCTGGCGACGGTAAAAGTGGCCAGTGTGTCGGCAAAAATTCCGATCATCATGTATCATTACGTGGAATATGTCCAAGACGTGAACGACCTTGTCCGCAAGCGGCTGGATATTACGCCTAACGTATTTGCGGCAGAAATGAAGGTACTGCATAACGATAATTACGATACCTATTTCGTCAAAGATATTCCGGATATCCTTTCCGGCCGGATCGAATATAATGCCAGCCGCAGCGCCGTATTGACTTTTGACGACGGCTATGAGGATTTTTATTACGACGTTTTGCCGGTTCTCAAGAAATACCAAATGAAAGCGACGATTTATGTCATTTACGATTACATCGGTCGCCGCGGTTTTTTAAACGATAAAGAAATCCGGGAAATATTGGATAGCGGCCTGGTCGAGCTGGGGTCGCATACGTTTGATCATTACTATCTGAAAAAAGCCCCGGCGGCGTCGGCCCGTCACCAGATAGAAGATAGCAAAAAAGAGTTTGAGGACCGCTTCGGTGTCAACATAAAAACATTTGCTTATCCTTATGGGGCGTTTGATCAGCAGGCGATCGACATGGTGAAAGAAGCGACCTACAGCGCCGCTGTTTCTGTCATTCCCGGTACAATCCAGTCAAATAACAATCTTTTTTATCTTTACCGGATAAGACCGGGTTTGTTTACACCATACACCATTGTCAAAGTATTGGAAAACTACAATAAGTAATCTCACTCGTGTTATAATCGCCTTATGGTCATTCTTTCCGTCAACCATTTGATTAAAAAATTCGGTCTGCCGGCCGGCGGATTTACCGCCGTCAACGATATTTCCTTTGAATTGAAGGAGGGTGAGATATTGGGGCTTTTGGGGCCAAATGGCGCCGGCAAGACGACGACGATCCAAATGCTTATGGGAATCATCATCCCGACGGCCGGGACAATCCATTATTTTGCCAAGGACTTTTTCCGACACCGGCAGTATTGTTTGGGAAAGATTAATTACGCCTCGGCGTTTAATACCTTGCAGGGCCGGGTGACGGTCCTGGAAAACCTGCTGGTTTTTTCCGAATTATACGGCGTGGCCAGCCCGAGGAAGAAGATAGCGGATTTATTGGCGTATTTTGAAATGATCGATCTGGCCAACAAGCGGTATTGGGATTTATCGTCGGGAGAACGAACGCGGATCAACTTGATAAAATCGCTTCTCAACGATCCACAGTTGATATTGATGGATGAACCGACTGCTTCGCTGGATCCGGATATTGCCGATAAAACCATGAGTCTGATCGAAAAATTAAAAAAAGATAAAAAGATGTCGATTTTGTTTACCAGCCACAATATGGCAGAGGTGACGCGTATCTGCGACCGGGTGATATTTTTGGATCGGGGCAGTATTGTAGCCCAGGATACCCCTTTGGGATTGACCAAAAATATCGAAAAGGCCGAGCTGCAGTTGACTTTTGATACCGGGAAGGATTTGGTTCGGGGATATATCGCGGAATACGGCCTTAAACACAGTTTTGTCAATGAACATGTCGTTGTTATCCAGGCGGCCGAAAAGCAAATCCCGAAAATCATTTTCGGCATCAGCAAAAAAGGCGTCTGGATGACTGATATTGAAGTCCGTAAACCGACATTAGAAGATGTGTTTTTACAAATTGCCCGGGGAAAACCGCATGAATTTACGAAGGATTAAAGGGATTCTGATGCATGAAATGTTTGTTACCCGCCATTCGTACGAGGTGATAAACGACATCGTCATTTATCCGCTGTGGTCGATCATTGTTTTCGGTTTTTTGACGATCTATCTGTCCGGAGTCGCCGGGGCAATCGTCGCGCACTATATTCTTATCGGAATGATTTTATGGCAGGTCATTAATATCACCCAATATTCGATCGCCGTTGGCTGCTTATGGGATGTCTGGGCGAGAAATCTGACTAATATTTTTATTACGCCGATTTCGATCGCCGAATATTTGGTTTCCTATGCAATATCAGGCGCGATTAAAGCGCTGATCGTCATTATTTTAGGAAGCATTTTGTCTTTTTTCGTTTTCCGGTTCAATATTTTACAATTAGGTCTCATTAACCTCTTACTATATTTTATTAATTTACTGTTATTTGCCTTTACTTTCGGAATAATAATTTTATCGCTCCTATTCCGCTTCGGCACCCGGATTCAGGCGTTTGCCTGGGGGTTGATTACTTTTTTCCAGCCGCTTATGGCGGTAATTTATCCGGTTTCCATCCTGCCGGAGCCGTTAAAGACGCTCGCCTATGTTTTTCCACCCACATACATTTTCGAAGCGGCTAGAATTAGCATTAATACGGCGCAAATTCAATGGTCGGCCGTCCTTATTGCTATTATTCTTAACGCAATCTGGTTTTTACTGGCGGTGACGTTTTTTAATTATATGTTCCGGAAATCCCGGGAGATTGGCCAATTCGCCAAATTGGAAGGTTGAATCAAACTTCGCCGGACATGGCGATAAACTGTTGCTTTAACCGCTGTATCGCTACATCTCTAACCGCATGGTCAGTCGATTTGCTATTATCGTCATGACCGTTGTGATTACCGTTCATAACAATCCTTATTGGTTCTCCAAACGAAACCGTGATTTGCCGACGATGCAGATCTTTTAATAGAGTTCCATGAAATAAATGCATGCTTTTCCATGGTTGATATTTATCGATTTGGCGATCTAGTATGCCGGCATTACCATGTATATAGATCGGTACGACTGGTACTCCTGTCGCCATCGCCAAGTCAATTGATCCGCCGGCATGGATCTGTCTTTCACACATTGGTTGGCCGGGATGCGTGGTCCGCGTGCCTTCGGGGGCGACCATAATTGAAGTATCATTTTTAATGAATCTCTGACCGCTTTTGTGGCAGATTTCAATGCGCCAATTTGATCAGTCGGATAAGGATAACTGGGCATGAAGGCATCGGCGGCTTTTGGGCCATTGCCATGAATATATCAAACCCCCCTTTTCCATGCTAATATTTTTTCGCAAACAAACGTAAAATAGTATTTTGGTGATAAAACAAAATCCTGCGTGGGGATATATTTCGCCTCATATCCGCCGAAACCCATCTTAAACATCGTCAATCCATCCCAGTTTTTCGGTGTCCGACCGGGAATTTTGATCCCCCAGAAATTGTAGTATCGGCAGCCGCGTTTTTTGGCTTCTTTGATCGCTTCCCATTGTAAAAGATACGGCGCCGGAATCTTACTGTGGGTAGAGGCGCCCTGGTGATAAAAGGCGGTCGACGCGCTAAACAAAATAATGGCGGAGGCCAACACTTCATTGTTATGTTTGGCAGTAAATATCAATGCATTACCGACGTCGTTAAATGTCTTAAACTCGTCTCTGATATAGCGGTCGGAAAAAGCAACGAAATTTTCCCGGTCGACGGTTTCTTTATAAATTTTTAAAAAACCGGCGATCTTTTTTTTATCAATCGATTGGGTCACTACTAGCCCATCGCGGGCCGTTTTACGAATTAGGTAGCGGGTCGTTTTTCTCATGCCGGCCAATAATTCGTCTTCCGTTTTATCAAGCGGCAGGATCCACGAATTTTCGGCATTCATATAGATTGGCGCCATCCTGAATCCCATTTCCCGGAATAATTGCCCGTTGCTATCATTATCCTCTACTAACGGTGAAATGCGGATAAAGGAAAAGTTTTCGTTCCGAGCTAAAGTGATTAAATAATTAAGTAACTGCATAATTAAAGGTTTTGTAATTTTACCGATTGGGCCATGTGGAACAAAAAGGAAACTCCCCCGCTTGGAATCAATCTTGATGACAAGAGCGACCGCCGCCAATTTACTTTGGTTATAAACACCCAACCGGACAATTTTATAATGCAAAGTCTTTTGGAATTCTCCCCATTCCCAAGACTGTAAAAATGACGGCGAGCCCTGTTGGTCAAAAAACTTTTGCCAAGCTGCCCGATCATTAATTTCTTTAATTATCATAAGACGTCGTTTAATGTTTTAATTACTCTTTCTGCTTCGGCGATCGTTGTATTAGCCGGTAGATTAATTATTTGCCGGCAAACTTTTTCCGCGACCGGGCAACTGCCTTCATTATACCCTACCCGCTTTAGATTCAGAGATTTTGGCGCTACTACCTGGTCATACCATTTACCTAAAAATATGTTACAGTTGGCAGCTTTCCCCAAAGCCTTATCACGATTATTTATTAATAGCGGAAACCTGATCAGAGGCTGATTTTTCGTTTCACTATTTTTAATTGTTAAATAATTTTGATAGAAAGAGCATATTCGAGCCCTTTTTTTCTTAACCTGCTCAAACTTTTTCAATTGA
Source organism: bacterium (assembly GCA_021787635.1). Lineage (GTDB taxonomy): Bacteria > Patescibacteriota > Microgenomatia > UBA1406 > GWC2-37-13 > JAJYIQ01. The sequence continues at coordinate 23,538 of JAJYLO010000008.1, forward strand.
TGAAGCAAGAGAATGGCGAGCGCGTTGGGATAAGCCTTATCTAATAATGGATCATAGTCTCCACCTTTTTCTTTTTTGGTAATCTCCTGGCTTAAAAGACCGGCGGAAGCGAAGAACCGGTGCAGTATTTTTCCCAGGCCGATGTCGTAAGTTGACTTGATTAGCATCACCAGGGGCTTATATAAAAGAAGCCGAATCATGAAAAATATTGATACATTGTTGTATTGTTGTATTGTTAAATTGCCGGCGGAAACGACTGCCCCGCCGAAGACGGAGGAAACGGCTTTAGAACGACCAAAAGACATTAAAGCATACCCGTTTTGAAATTTTCCTCCGTGTGCTATATCTTCAATTAGCAATAACTTTTTCCTTTTGATAATGGACAGTA
>JAJYLO010000009.1 GCA_021787635.1 bacterium
ATTGAGATTTCCCCTCATTTAAATACACTTCTATTCGAACCCGATCATGTTCGTTTAGGTGCTTGTAGCTACCTTTTATCATATCTTATTTTACTATAGGTAGTTGCACTTAATCATTGAACTTGCCTTTTGGCATAGAATAATTATATCAGTTGTATAATTATCGTTTTGGAGATTGTTTTGCCCGTCGGGCTTTGCCGCCGGTACCGACCTTCCGTCGTTCCTTTTTCCGGGGATCACGGGTAAGTAAACCGTGTTCTTTCAAAACCGGTCGGTAAGTATCTTTATCGACCAAATTAAGCGCGCGGGAAATACCGTGGGAAACCGCTTCCAACTGCCCAACCCGACCGCCGCCTCGGGCGATAATCGATACGGCAAACCGTCCTTCATTATTGGTCAGTTTTAACGGCAGAAGATATGTTTCTTGCTCCCAGGGTAACGGAAAAAAATTAGTTGCCGGATGATTGTTGATATATATTTCGCCGGCTTTTATTTTATGATTGTTGACAGTAACATCCGCCTGTTTGACGACCAGATATAGGCGGACACGGGCAACCGCTTTTTTTCTTCGACCGATTCCTTCATAATATTGAATTCCTTTAGCCTTTTTTGCCATATGGTTTATTTAAATTTATCACTGTAAGGATTTTTCTCATCCGCAAAAATATACAATCTTGCCAATCGTTGGTCCCTTAGTTTATTTTTCGGCAGCATACCCGAAACAGCATGTTTTATCACTTCCGCCGGTTTTTCTGCCAGCATTTCTTCGAAACCGACTTTTTTCAATCCGCCCGGATAACCGGAATAGCGGGTATATTCTTTAACCTGATCTTTTCTGCCGGTCAGCCGGACTTTGGCGGCATTGATGACGACGACGTAATCACCACTATCGATATAGGGTACATAATTCGTTTTATGCTTCCCCTGGAGAAATTTGGCGATACCGGGAGTCAATCTACCGAGCACTTGTCCGTTGGCATCGACTAAATGCCATATTCTTTTTATTTCGCTACCCCTGACTGGTTTTGTTGCATGAGTAAGAGTTATCATTTTATTTTTATTTTTGTTTTTGCTTTTGGTTTAACTTCTTCTGTCTTAGCTGTCTTAGCTGTCTCAGACTTACTCTCCGTAATCCCGTCTGCCGGACGGGCAGGTTTTACGGAGGCAGGCGTTTCATTGACGATCGGGTAAACCCATTCAAGCCGGGCCACTTCTGAGCCGTCAGATAATCGCGCCCCCAATCGGACGATTCGTACATAACCGCCATTAATCTTGCTTACCGCTGGCCCGATGTTGTCGAATAGCTTTTCCACAATTGCCCGGTCGTTTAATCGCCGCAGCAGATAATTTTTATTTGCCTCATTGCGGACGCGCGCTTTCGACACTAATTTTTCCACCACCGGCCTTACCATTTTTGCCTTCGACAAAGTAGTCTTCATTTTCCCGTGTAAAAGAAAATTGGCCGCCAATTTTCGCATCAACATATCATTGGCATCCTTACCACCTTTAAATTTTACTGTTTTTACTCCGTGCCTCATATTATTTCAGTTCAATTCCCATCTTTTTAAGTTCTTCATCAATGAGCTCGATTGATTTTTTACCGACGCCTTTCATGTCGGTTAGTTTCTCCTTACCGACCTTAACCAGATCAGCCACTGTTTCTATATGTTCCCGAAGCAGGGCGTTGATCACTCTCGATGGTAAGCTTAATTCATCAATAATGATTTCGTATAATTTCTTATCGATCATCTCTTTATTTTCTTCTTCCATCTTTTCCTCTTTCCTTTGCGGTGTGTCCTTACCGCTCATGATATGGGCAAAGAAACCGGACATAAGCGACGAAGACTGTCTTAACGCTTCTTCCGGCTTAATACTGCCATCGGTCCAAATCTCGAGAATCAGCCGGTCAAAATTGGTTTTGCGGCCAACCCGGGCTTCCTCGACTTTAAAATTAACTTTTCTGACCGGTGAAAAGAAACTATCCACCGGAATAAAGCCATATTCTTTTTTCTCTCTTTCCTCAACCTGCGAATAACCGCTGCCGACTTCAACAATCGCTTCAATCTCCAATTTTCCTTTATCATCGGTAATTTCCGCAATATAAGCGTCACCGTTAACCGGTTCAATTTCCCCTTCTATGTCTTTAGCATATATTTTGCCGACCCCTTTGCTCTTTATAAACACCTTAAAAGGACCACCCTCGGTAACGGCAAATTTCAGTTGTTTTAAATTTAAAACGATTTCCAACACAGATTCTTTTACTCCTTTAAGAGTCGTAAAAAGATGGAGAGCATCCTCGATTTTGACATTAGTGATGGCCGCTCCGGTCAAGGAAGATAATAATGTTCTCCTTAATGAATGACCCAAACTCTGCCCAAAACTCAAAGGCAACGGCTCGAGCACAAACTTTCCGAAAGTGTCATCTTGTTCCACCTTTTGAGTGAAAAAGTTAGGTACCATCATATGAAAAAAAATTTTATAAATTGTAATTATCGAGAATAATACTCGATGACTAACCGTAAATTCACTTGCTTACTGATTTCATCTGTCGTTGGCGTCGTAATTAATTTGCCGACAGTCGCTTGTTTTTCCAACCATGCCGGAATCAAAATATCTTTATTGGTCAAAACTTTATCGATATAAGGAATTTTGATCGTTTTTTCGTCTTTGAAAGTCACGGCTTTATCAGGTTTGACTTGATAGGAAGGAATCGTCACCTTCCGGCCGTTAACATTAATGTGGCCATGGGAAACCAACTGACGGGCCGCTGCCCGTGTTGGGGCAAAACCCAGACGGTAAACGACATTATCCAGTCTTTTTTCCAATAGTTGAGCGACAAATAAGGCAGTATTGCCTTTTTTTTCCACTGCCTGGTGGAAATAATTTTTCAGCTGGCGCTCCGTCAAACCAAATATTGCCCGCAGTTTTTGTTTTTCCCGTAACTGAAAACCGCGCTCCGACACTTTTCGCCGGCCGCGGGTACCGTGTTGGCCGGGTAAAACGTTCAGTTTCTTTAACAAACGAGCGTGCGACTTAGACCCTATGGTCTTCAAACCAAGATCAGTCGCCTCTCTCCTTGCTATTCTGTTTTTTGGTCCTGTATATCTCATAATTTTAAACTCTCCGAATCTTTGGCGGTCGGACACCGTTATGCGGCACCGGCGTCATATCAATTATCCGATTAATCTCTATTGTCGACCCTTTAATCGCTCGTAAAGATGCCTCTCTTCCCGGTCCGATTCCCTTGACAAAAATATCGGCACTGCGGAAACCATACTGTTCCACCGCTTTTTTTAAGGTGGCGTCGGTGGTGACGGTCGCGGCATGCGGCGTCGATTTACGGGTTCCGGCAAAACCAAACATCCCGCACGATCCCAATACAATCGTATTGCCTTTTTCATCAGTCACTGTCACCAAAGTATTATTGAAAGTGGAGGTGACATAAATTCTCCCTTTTTCGACTGTTTTTTGGACTTTCTTTTTCACCATAGATTATTTTGTCGGTTTAACTTCTGTCGCCGGCGTCTTAACGGCCGTCTGACCCTGTTCCAACTTTGCCCAAACTTCCTTTCTCAGTGCACCAACGGTCTTTCTTTTACCTCTTTTTGTCCGGGCGTTGGAACGGGTCCGCTGTCCATGCACCGGCAAGTTTCTCATGTGACGGATACCGCGGTAGCTGCCGATTTCCCGCAATCTTTTTATATCTCCAATAATTTGTTCTTTCAAGTCACCTTCAACTTTGAAATCTTTATCAATCAGGGAAGTTATTTTTTTCAGTTCTTCTTCAGTTAATTTGGCCACCCGTTTGCTTCTATCAACGCCGGCCTGGTTAAGGATTTTGGCGGACCTGGTCCAACCAATGCCATATAACAATGTTAATGCGTATTCGACTCGTTTGTCATCCGGTAATGTAATTCCAAACATTCTGGCCATAATATTTTACCCCTGCCTTTGCTTATGCTTTGGATTAGCGCAAATAATATATAATCTCCCTTTTCTTTTTACCAACTTGCATTTTGGACAAATTTTTTTGACTGATGACTGTACTCTCATTTTTACAAACGGAAAACGATCCGGCCGCGGTTCAGATCATAAGGCGTAATTTCAATCCTCACCCGATCACCCGGCAAAATTTTAATATAATTTTTGCGCATTTTTCCTGATAAATAGCACAAAATAACCTTTTCCGAGTTAAATAGTTTAACCCGAAAAAGGGTATTGGGAAGGTTTTCAATTACTTCACCTTCGACCACAAGAACATTATCCTTCATAAAGAACTAATATTGTACCACAAATACGGCTAAAATGTCATGTTAATATTTCCGTTTTCTCATCTGTAATCGCCACGGTATGCTCAAAACAAGCCGCCAGACTGCCGTCGGCGGTCACAATCGACCAGCCGCTATCATCTTCATAGGCGATTTCTTCCGTTCCCATCGAGTAAATAATCTCGATCGCAATCACCAAACCGGGCCGGATAACCGGCGTTTTTTCTATTGGCCGGTAATTATAACCGAAAACGTATGGATCTTCATGCAATTCCCGACCGATTCCATGACCGGTCAGCTCTTTCAAAATAAAATAGCCGTGGCCGTAAATCTCTTTTTCAATCACTGTCGAAATATCACCAATATGGTTTCCGACCCTGGCCTTCTCAATCGATTTGTAAAGTGCGTCATGCCCCGTCTTCAAAAAACGGTCATTCTTTGCATCCGACCGGCCGTCAACAACAATCGTATCGGCGTAATCTGTATGGAATCCGCCGTAGTACATACCGATATCGATTGTCAATATATCGCCTGGTAACAAACTCCGGCTGGACGGTGGCGTATGGACAACCTGCTCATTCACCGGCAGACAAGTCGTCCAGTAATAGTTCCGGACTTTCTTGAATGACGGTTCTCCTCCCTGCTTTCTTATCAATCTTTCCGCTTCACGATCAATCTGCTTTGTCGTCATGCCCGAATGAATATCTAGGACTAAGGACCGCATCACCTCCCGCAAACGCGCTCCGCCCTCAGTCATCACCGCCAAATCCTGCACTGTCTTTAGATGAATCATTCAGGAAAAATATACTGTCCGATACACATGTTCCAACTTATCATAAAAATCATCCAGAGAGAAATTGTTTTTAATCATAAAATCAGCAAAAGCTATTGTCGGACCCATATTTATGCCAATTAATTCATCAATATCACGTTTCTCACCGTACAGCTTATCTCTACCACGCCGACTGGCAATACGTTGATAACGCAAGTTCTTGTCGGTATACAAAGCAACAATTACAATCTTCACCCCGGGAAATTTTTCGCTCAGATAAACGTATTCCTCCCAACTTCTCATCCCATCAATCACTACCATAATGTTTTTCTCCAATGCTTCCCTTAATTTTTTTTCATTGAGGATCGCCAATGCCTCTTTCCCATATTTCAACCGGATATCTTCGCGTACCTTTTTATGAACTTCTTCCGTATGAGTTAATTTATGGCTGGTAATATAATCATTAATGGCTTTACCAAAACTAATGACCGACAACTCCTTTTTCTTAAAAAAATTGGCCGCTTCGGTTTTACCCGCTCCCGGCAGGCCGACAATCACCAAGATTGTCTTACCTTTCCTTTCCCAATCTCGGATCTGACCCTTAATAAGCTGTTTGCCTAGACTGTTTAAAATCCCTTTATCAACCTCTTCGATGCTTTTTGTACCATCGATCGTAATCAGTTTCTTTTGTTTGTTGTAATACGTCAGGACCGGCCGGGTAAACCGGTTGAAAAGATCAATTCGTTTTTTCAGGGCCGGCAAGGTCTCATCGCTTCGCGTCTCGTCATTGCGGTGCAGTAAACGCCACAAAGCATCCTTTTCCGGAATTTCCAGAAATATCACCTTATCGACATTATTCTGAAATTTTTCCGCCTGGGGCACTGTCCGCGGGAAACCGTCGAGAATATAGCCTTTTTTGTATTCCGGACGCGATAAATATTCGTTGACGATTTCAATTGTTTTTTCGTCGGGAATGAGCAAACCGGCGTTCATTGTCTCTTTTATATACCGGCCTAAAGTGGTTTTTTCCTTGGCAATCTCCCGAAAAATGTGGCCGGTCGACAAATAGGGAATCTTCAACTGCTTGGATAACAGGTTGCCTTGAGTCGATTTTCCTGAACCTTGAATGCCGATTAAGACTAATTTCATATATTTAATCTAATTTCTTTTTTTCTTTATGTGCGGTATGCTTTTTACATTGATTGCAATATTTCTTTAACTTCAAGGCGGTAGTGGTATTGACTTTATTTTTTTCCACCACGTAATTTTGTTTATTGCAAACTTCGCAAACCAGACCGACCAGTAATCGTGAACCTTTTTTGGCCATATAATTTTATATGTAATATTTAACGGACAAATTTCTCATAACTTCTCATTACCAATTGCGATTCGACCATCTTGAATGTTTCCAGAATGACGGAAACGACGATCAGGATACCGGTGCCGCCGATCACCAGATTGGCAATCCCGGTCACTTTGGAAATAATTGCCGGCAGGATAGCGACTACTCCCAAAAATATTGCACCGACGCTTGTTACCCGGTAAAGAATTTTATCAAGATACTGTTTTGTTGCCAACCCCGGCCGGATACCGGGAATAAAACCGCCGTGTTTCTGAATTTCCTCGGCGATCTTTTGCGGGTTGAAAACGATAACCGTATAAAAAAAGGTAAAAGCGACTACCAAAATAAAGTAAAAAAAGTTATAAAAAAAACCTGACGGATTGAAAACGGTGACAAAGAACCGGGCGACGCCGGCAACCGCCGGATTTTTAACGTACGCCAGGAAGTTACCGACCATCTGAGGCATCAATACAAAGGAAACGGCAAAGATGATCGGAATGACACCCGCCTGATTCAATTTCAGTGGTAAATAGTTGGTCGCCCCTTGATACATCCGGTTACCCTTTATCCGTTTGGCGTAATAAACGGGAATCTTCCGACTGGCTTCATTGATAAAAACGATCGCCGCAATGACCACCAATGCCAGTACCAGGAAAATAATTATATTAAATAATAATTGCTGGTTAAAAACGGCAACAGTCCGGCCTAAACTGACCGGCAGCCGACCGACGATGCCGGCAAAGATCAAAAGCGATATCCCGTTGCCCAGGCCGAATTCCGAAATAAGCTCGCCAAACCACATCAGAATAAAAGTGCCGGCGACCATCGTAAAGATGAATGATATGAACTCCAACGGCGATAAAGTACCGATAATTTTTTGATTTTTCAATAAGACAAAAATACCGATTGATTGAACAAATGTCAACGGCACGGTCAGAAACCGCGTATACTGGTTAATTTTATACCGGCCGTACTCCCCTTCCTTGGAAAGCGCTTCCAGCTGGGGGAAAATCGCCGTTAAAAGCTGCAGGATAATCGAAGCATTAATATATGGATTCAGACCCAGAGCCATGACTGAAAAATTAATCAGTGTACCGCCGGAAAAAATATCCAAAAGCGATAAGAATTGGTTTTGGGCAAAAAGCGTCCGCAATCTGGTTAAATTAATTGCCGGTACCGGCAGATAGGCAAAAACACGGAAGATAAGGAATATCCCTAAAGTAAAAAGCAACTTCTTTTTTAACTCCGGGTCGCGCAAAAATAACCGGATTTTTTCAAGAATGTCTTCCATCATAAAATTTTTTCTCTTTTAATTTGGTGTTTATCCGCGATTTATTTTTACCCTTGCCGCGCAAAAGGGGGAACCGTTTGACCAACCGGCCCTGACCACCTTCAAAGTGAAGCGGGATATTTTCCCGGGCTTTCTGGTGGCGGGTTGTCCCCCGTCCGCTTTTTGCCCCTTTGCCGCTGCCTAATCCTCGGCCCAATCTTTTTTTGTGGCGAGCGACAATTTTTGGTAATTGTGATAGAAAATTTTCCATATTATTTTAATTTTTCCAACGCTTTCATAATAGCGTATGTATTAACAATCTGATTACGTGAACCGATAATCTTACCCGACGCATTGTAAATACCGGCCAGATCAAATAATACCCGGGTGACACTGCCGACTTTCAGACCGGTTCCTTCCGGCGCCGGCTTAATTAAAACTAATGCTGATTTAAATTTCAGTTTAACCTCATGAGGAATGCTGTTTCCTTTAATAGGAACAGTAATCATGTGTTTTTTGGCATAGCTTATTGCCTTCTGGATCGCCGGCGGCACTTCCAGACCCCGGCCGATACCGATTCCCACCCGGCCTTTTTTGTCGCCGACGGCGACTAGTGCCGAAAAGGACACATAATTTCCTCCGGGAATCTTTTTCGATACCCGCTTGATTAATAAAACCTTTTCCTCCAGTTTCTTTTCTTCAGGTTGATTATTTGTTTGCGCCATTGATTTATTGAAAATTGAAAATTAAATTTTAACGCCTCCCTCGCGCAATCCTTCGGCCAATGCTCTGACCCGGCCTTTATAATTGTAAAAACTACGGTCATAAACTCCCTGTTCCACTTTTTTCTTTTTCAATAATCCGGCCAGGCCTAAACCTACCTGTCTTGCTTCATTTGTTTTTGCTGTTTTTTTGTAATCTTTATTTTTCTTCATTACTAAGCTGGAAAAAGCAGCGACTGTGGCTCTTTTTTCATCATTAATTGCCTGGGCATAAATATATTTATTTGAACGATAAACGACAATCCGCGGTATGAGCTCCGTTCCGGTAATATTCCGGCTGACTCTTAATTTGCGGCGTAATTTTCGGTTAAAGCTAGTATTTTTCATGGTTAGGCGGCGGCGCCGGCAGCTTTTGCTTTTTTACCGGGCTTAATTCGTAAATGTTCATTTTCATAACGGATTCCTTTACCTTTATAAACATCGGGTTTTTTCAGCATTTTTATCTGGTAAGTAATCTGACCAACCAGTTGTTTATCCATACCGGAAACGGCCACTTTATTGTTCCCTTCCACCTGGAAGCGGATACCGACCACTTTTTTGAAAACCACCGGATGGGAATAACCTAATTTAAAAACCAAGTCCTCTCCCTGCAGTTTGACATTAAAGCCGGTACCGACGACTTCCAGCCGTTTTTGCCATGGAGTGATCATCCCGGTAACGGCGTTATAAACAAGCTGCCGCATCAATCCATGAAGAGATTTTGATTTCTTTTCTTCATTAACCCGGGTCAAACTGATTACATTATTGTCCAAATGGGCATCGATACGGTGAGGCAAAGTAATGACCAGTTCGCCACCGCTTCCTTTTACCGTCACGGTTTTCTTATCGATGGCGACGTTGACTCCCACTGGTATGCTGATTGTTTTCTGACCGATTTTTGACATATTTACCAGATATTGAATAGTAATTCTCCGCCGGTTTTAATTTTCCGGGCTTCTTTGTTCGTTAATATTCCTTTAGACGTGGAAATAATAGACACGCCGATACCGGAAACGACCGGCTTCAAATGGCGGTAAGACGTATAGTATCGCCGTCCCGGCTTGGAATAAATCGCCACATCGTTGATCGCCGGCTCGCCGTCTTTATAAAGCATGGTTACTTCGATGGTTTTAATCTTATCACCGGCAATTTTAAAATCTTTAACAAAACCTAATTTCATTAACTTATTGACCACTTCCTCGCCAAAGCGGGAATAACTAATTATAATCGTCTCTTTTTTAGCCAGATAACCGTTTTTTATCCTGATTATTAAATCAATAGCGGCATTTCCCATATTATTTTATGTGGCCTCGACCACTTTCTTTGTTACCTTTCCATGACTACGGAAGGTCCTGGTCGGCGAGAATTCGCCTAAACGATGGCCGACCATTGCCTCCGAAATCAAAACTTCTATAAATTTTCGACCATTATGAATGGCGATTTTGTGCCCGACAAAATCCGGCGAGATCTGCGAATCCCTGGCCCAGGTTTTGATGGCTTCATACTGCTTATTTTGTTTTTGGCGAAGCACTTTTTTCAAAAGTTTTTCGTCGACATACGGTCCTTTTTTAGCTGATCTACTCATATGATTACCAAGACATTTTTCTAACTCCGGGAATTTCCCCTTGTAACGCCTTCTCACGGAAACAAATCCGACACATGCCGAATCGCCGGATATAACCGCGGGCCCGTCCACAGAAAGGACATCGATTTCTCATCCGCACGGTATATTTCTGCTTATGCCGGAATTTTACTTCATCTGATGTTTTTGCCATATTACTTTTTAAATGGTATTCCCATAATTTCAAACAATTTTCTTCCCTTGTCGTGATTTTTGGCGTCGGTGACAACGGTCACTTCCAAACCTCTTATTTTATCAATTTTATCGAATTCTATCTCGGGAAATATGATTTGTTCCGGAAAACCGATATTTAGATTGCCGTTCTGATCAACGCTTGTGGGTGATATACCTCGGAAATCTTTAAGCCGAGGAATAACAACTTTTATCATTTTTTCCAGAAAACTGTACATCCTCTCTCCCCGCAGGGTGACTTTGACGCCGATCGCTAATCCTTTCCGGATTTTGAAAGCAGATATCGATTTATGGGCATTGGTAATTACTGCTTTCTGTCCGGCAATTACCGATAGTTGTTCCTGAATTTTTTCTAAGACCCCCTTGCTGCTTACCGCCTCGCCGGCACCGACATTGATCACCACTTTAAGCGGCCGGGGTACTTCCATCGGATTTTTAAGTACGAGCGTTTCAGTCATTTTTTTCCGAACATCCTTATTGTAATAATCTTTAAAGCTCATATTCTACTGTGACATTTTTTGCAAATTCTAAACTTTTTGGTTTTCTCGATCACAAACCCCACTCTTGTCGTTTTACCACACTTGGAACAAACCAATATTACTTTAGCAACATCAAGCGGCCGGGGCACTTCAACCACCCCGCCTTGCGGCATTTTTTCGTTCTTCTTGATATGCTTTTTATAGATATTTATTTTCGGCAAAAGAACCTGCTGGCTTTTTTCGTATACCCGATCGATAACTGCTTCCCGGCCCTTATCTTTTCCAGCAATAACCTTAACTTTGTCACCTTTTTTGATTTTCATATTTAATAAATTTCCTCTGCTAAACTGGCAATCTTGGCAAATCCGTTATCTTTAACTTCTTTAGCAATAGGGCCAAAAATACGCGTTCCTTTAGGATCTTTTGTATCTTTTCCGGCCAAAATCACGCACGCGTTGTCGTCGAAACGGATGTAGCTCCCGTCCACCCGTCTTTTTTCCTTCCGGGTGCGGACAATGACTGCCGGCAGTACTTCTCCTTCTTTGACTTGCGCATATGGATCGGCCTCGGCCACTACAACATTAATGACTTCACCGGTGTAAGCGTAACGCCGATTACCTTTTTTGGGTATACCAATCATAAACGCCGTTTTGGCGCCCGTATTGTCGGCGACTGTTAATACTGTTCGTAATTGCAACATATAATTTAAAACTCAAACTACTGTGACTTTTGACTTTTACTATTTTCCACGACAATAAAATGCACTTCTTTCGATATCGGTCGGGTTTCTTCAATGAAAACTGTGTCACCGACATTTAACTTTTGATTTTCACAATGCGCCTTATACTTTTTATGTCTCGTAATAACCTTCCGGTATACCGGGTGTCGGAATTTCCGCTCGACCTCAACAACGACCGTTTTTTTCATTTTGACGGAAATAACTTTTCCCTCAAGCATTTTTTTCATTTTCTTTTTTTTTGGTTAAAACGGTTAATAAAACGGCTAATTGCTTCTTTTTTTTCTTCACGACATTGGTGTCTTTAGGCAAATTGGCTTTAAAATTGAGCTCCAATTTTGCGATCTCATCCTGCAGGATTTGCTCCTGCTTGACGAGCTCTGCCACGGTTTTACCTTGTAATTCCTTAACTGTTTTTTTCATCGGACAACGACTTTCGTCTTAACTGATAACTTCGATGCAACGCCTCTTAGTACCGATTGGCTTTCTTGAGTGCTTAATCCGTCAATTTCAAAAAGCATTTTTCCCGGGATAACGGAGGCAACAAAATAAGCGACATCGCCTTTACCCGAACCCATCGTCACTTCCGGCGGTTTCTTGGTAAACGGTTTGTCGGGAAAAATCCGGATCCAGAATTTCCCGGTCTTTTTGGTCGCCCGAGCCAAAACGACACGGGCCGCTTCAATTTCCCGATCCTTGATCCAACCGGTAGAAACGGTTTTCAATCCGAAATTACCGAAATTGAACCGTTCACCTTTGACGGCCAGACGCCGCCAAATTCCCCGGAACTGCTTTCTGTATTTTTGGCGTTTAGGTGCTAACATAATATTTATTTACACAGCCAGACTTTTACTCCGATATACCCCGAACGTGTTAATGCCGCGTATTTTGCAAAATCAACGTCCTCACGGATAGTCGATGTCGGAATCGTTCCCAGAAAATATTTTTCCCGGCGCGAAATTTCTGCCCCGTTGATCCGGCCCCCCAGTTGAATCTTTATCCCTTTAGCACCAGCTTCAATAGTCCGGTTCATTGAATTATGAACAACAGAACGGTGAGGAAAACCTTTTATCAACTTTTCGGCAATTGTCTGCGCCACATAATAAGCATTAATATATGGTTTCTTTACCGGCTCAATCTTTAAATCCAGTTTTAACTCCTTGGCTTTCCGTCCGCTTTGGATATATTTACCAATATTTTTTTTGATATCTTCCAGGCCTTTGCCGCCCCGGCCGATAATCATTCCCGGTTTGACCGAGTAGATAATCAAGGTGATTTTATTGATTGCCCGTTCGATATCCACCTGGGTAACGGATGCAAATGCCAATTTTTTCATCAATTCCTTCCGGATTTTAATATCCGCTTCCAGTGCTTGTCGGTAAACTTTTTTATTGGAAAAAAACCACCGGGAATTCCAGTTGTAAATTATGCCTAATCTTAACCCTTTAGGGTGAACTTTTTGCCCCATTTTATTTTTTACTTTTAACTTGTACTTTATCTTCCGATTTATTCTCTTTAGCCTTTAAGATTATTTTAATATGTGACAGCCTTCTTTTAATTGGTTTTGCCGTTCCCCGGCCGCCGGCTTTGAACCGCTTTAACTTCTGCCCTTCTTCAACGGTCAAAAGCTTGAATTGTAGCAAATCGGGATCAACTTTTAAAGTGTTTTTAGCATTATTTATGGCCGACTTAATTGCTTTGTAAAATATATTGGCCTGTTTTTTGTTGACATAAAATAAATACTCGGCCGACTGGACCGGTGACATCGTTTTGACTGCCGGCAGGAAAAAGCGAAGCTTTTTCGGTGATATCCGTAAATTTTTTAGATAAGTGGTTGACTCCATAACGGTTATTTTCTTTTTTGAACGATTAATGAATTACTCCATTTATTTTTGGCTCTTGTTTTTTTGCCGCGGGCCGGCTTTCCCCATGGGGTTTTCGGATGCATTCCTTCACCGCTTCGACCTTCTCCGCCACCATGCGGATGACTACGTGGATCTTGGGCAGTACCGCGAACTGTCGGCCTGATTCCCATCAGAATTTTTCGGCCGGCCGAGCCGATAATTTCATCCTTGTGATCGATATTGCCGACCTGGCCGATAGTGGCATAACCGTCGGCCAGAAATTTCCGGACTTCACCCGACGGCATCTTTAAATGAATATAGTTATCTTCTTTGGCAAGAACTACCGCCGATGTTCCGGCACTGCGCATCATTTGCCCGCCGCGGCCGGGATATAATTCAATATTATGAACACTGATACCCAACGGAATATTTCTCAAAGGCAAGGCATTGCCGATTTTGATTTCAACATTCTCTCCGGCTATAACCTTATCCCCAATTACCAAATCTTTCGGATGAATGATATAGCGCAACTCATTGTCTTTATATTTAATCAAAGCAATGTGCGCATTGCGGTTTGGATCTTTTTCAATTTGAACCACTTCCCCCTCCACGTTTCTTTTATCGCGCCGAAAATCGACTTTCCGATAATATCTTTTCTGGCGACCGCCCTGGTGGCGGACGGAAATTGTGCCAGATGAATCCCGGCCCGAATTTTTTTTCAGGATATGGATCAATCTTTTTTCCGGTTGAGCATCTTTGGCGATTTGTATCATAATTTATGTTTGCGGGAACAAGTCAATTTTTCCCTCGGTAACGGTTATAAAAGCAATTTTCCGATTCGGATTTAGTTTGCTGACCATCCGACGACCCACCCGTCGCTTTTTCCCTTTTTTGATCATTGTCCGGATGTCACCAACTTTTACCTTATACAGTTTTTCCAGTGCCACCCGAATCTGGGATTTGGATGACTCCTCATGAACCTCAAAGGTATAGATATGACCTTTGGTAAGATTGGTCGCTTTTTCGGTCATTATAGGCTTGACTAAAACTTGATTAATTTTCATGTTTCAAAAAATGTTTTTCCAAAACTGTTAAAGCCGTATCCAACATAATAATTTTATTTGTTCTTAACACTTCATAGGCATTAATTGACATCGCATCAGTTAATTGTATTCGGGGAATATTGCGAGCCGCCAGAAGCAGATTGTTCTTTTCCATCTTTGGCATAACCAATAATATCCTGACTCCTTCAAGTTTAAGGTTTTTAAGAAAACCGGCCATATTTTTGGTCTTGATACCGGCCTTGGACTCGGCCAAACCAATAATGTCTTTTCTTTTCATTGTTAGGGCAGAAAAAAGCGCTTTTTGTTTTTGCTTTTTATTTATTTTCAACGCATGGTTGGTCGGTTTCGGTCCGCCGACAACTCCGCCACCGACAAAAATCGGCGCCTTACTGCTCCCGTGGCGGGCGCGGCCGGTCCCTTTTTGGCGATAAATCTTTTTAGTCGAACCACTGACTTCACCTCTTGTTTTGGTGGAAGCCGTTCCCTGTCTTTGACTGGCCAGGTAAACTCTGACATATTGCGCGAGCAATTTCGGACTAGCCTTAACATTAAAAATTTCTTTCGGCAAATCAATCGTTTCTTTTTCTTTTCCACTAATGTCAAAAAGAGGCATGCTTAAACCAGTGGTAGTCGCTTTTTTAACTGTCGTTTTCTTAGCCGGCATAATTATTTAGCGCTAACGACTTCTAATAAAGCTGTTTTTTCTCCTGGTACCAAACCTTTTACCATTAACGAATCATCCTTAATATCAACGATTTCCAAATGCCTTAAAGTCACTCGCGTTCCTCCCATTCGGCCGGCCATCCGTTTGCCTCGGTAAACGCGTCCCGGCGTCGTTGTCTGGCCGATTGAGCCTGGTGCTCGTTCCCGATCCGACTGGCCATGGGTATGCGGACCGCCGGCAAAATGATGTCTTTTGACCACTCCCTGGAAACCTTTTCCTTTGGAAACGCCGGAAACATCAACAAATTCTCCTTTTTTGAATAAAACCGCCGGCTTAACTTCATCTCCGACATAAATTTTTATTTCGCCGATCTGAAGACCTTTTTTCTTCTCTACAGTAATGGCTTTAACCATATCACTAAATCTTTCCAGACGAAACTCCCTTAAAAAACGAAGCGGGGTTTTAATCCCCGCCTTTGTCAATTCGCCTAAAACCGGTTTCTGAATATTTTTGGTTTGGCCGAAACCGATCTTTACCGAAAAATAACCATTTTCCTTCGGCTCTTTGACATCAATAAGATAACATGGAGCAGTTTTAATGGAAGTGACGGGAATTCGCATTCCTTTTTCGTTAAAGGTTTGTGATTGTAATGATTTTTGTCCAAGAATAAAACCAGCCATAATTTGAACTGAAATAAATAAACACCCTTCCAACCAAAAAAAATAGCCCCAGATTGGGGCTATGTTTTCCAATCCGGCCTATTTTTATTCACCTGTTATCCCGAACAAGGAAAAAAACATTGTGATTATTATATACTAATTATTATTCCTGGTCAAATGATTTTATTATATAATGAATTATTAATATGCCTGAAAGAACGGAAAAGAAAATGTCTCCGGAAGAAGAAGCCAGAAAAAAAAATTGGTTAAATGACTTGACCAATTTTATCGTGGACGCCAATACGCATACCTGGGCGGCTAAAGGATCAGAAGTTAATATTCCACAAAGGCCTGGATATAAAGAACTTCGGTGGCCATTGCCTAATCCGGAAACTGGTAAAATTGAAGGGGCCTGGGAATTGAGAGATAGTTATACTGGGTATTTTCGGGCTCCCGGAATGACTACTATTTACTATAAAGGAGAGTCAACTTGGACTATGGCTTATGGCGGAACCGGTATGACTGAAGAAAAGTATGATATTACAAAACGAACTTTTCAATTTCTTAAGAGAGCGCTTATGTTGGTGAATAAAGAAATGCCGTATCGAGGTTTGCCGTTAGAAGAAGAAGGCTACCGCTACGAAATCGAAGTCCGTGGTAATTTAGAGGATTTTGATGGTAGGGAAAAAATTTACGAATATAACGAACTAACTTTTACCCAGATATTCTTCGGCGGGATCGTCATTCACCGTGATACCAACCGGCAACCAATATATCCTTGGAACAGATAATTAAAAGCTCAATCATTTCAATGTTTTAATGCATCAAAACATTGAAATGAAGTTAATAATTACAAACTACAGAATGATGGCATTACTACATCCCCACATTCCCACTCTTCCACTTATATTACATTTGGTAATAGACTAGGAAACTTAATAAATCCGACGAAATTTCTTTAATAAGTATATTAGTTCTTTAACCATTTGTGGTTTTAATTTCTTGTACCGCCATTCACATTCCTTTAAGTGGAAAAGAAAATTAGGTTTCACTCCATTGGAAAACTTATGGAGTCTTCGTTTGGTAAATGACCAGAAGTTTTCAATACCATTGATATGGACGCCATGTCCGATGGAGAAGGTTTTGGAATGGTTGATGCAGTAATGGGCATCGTACTCCACATCAACGAGTCCATCATACCTCTCCATTTGTCAGTAACGACAATAGTTCTGGGATCAATTCTTCCCCTAATAATGGCCTGTAGAGTAGGCTTGGTGCAATCATCAACGATTTCGGTATATACTTTGCCATCCCGCTCAAAGATGCCAAACACCGGTTGTTTACTGGTTCCTCTTCCATGCTTACCCGGAACACCCCGTTTTCTCTTTCCCCCAAAGTATGCCTCATCACATTCAACGGTAGTCTTATCGAGTTTCTCCTTAAAAAGCTGCATCTGCTTTTGGTAGATAACGTTTCTGAAGATATGATAAAATCTGTTTACGGTATTGCGATTGACACCGGTTAACAGACTTGTTTTTGAGGCATTAATATCGACAACAAAATGAGTAATAACTTTTTTCAGTTGACAAGAGGAGAGTTTAGACCGTTTTATTCGCATATTTGACTAGTATAGCAAATACTATTCTAGTCTATAACCTACATTTTTACTTCCACTTCCACACCGGCCG
Source organism: bacterium (assembly GCA_021787635.1). Classification (GTDB taxonomy): domain Bacteria; phylum Patescibacteriota; class Microgenomatia; order UBA1406; family GWC2-37-13; genus JAJYIQ01. The sequence continues at coordinate 17,361 of JAJYLO010000009.1, forward strand.
GGAGTTCAAGATGCATGAGGGAATCAATGGTTTGATTGGTGGGATTAACGATATCGATCAAACGTTTGTGGGTTAATAAGCCGAAATGTTCACGGGAATCTTTGTCGATAAAAGAAGATTTATTGACGACATAGACTTCTTTTTTTGTCGGAAGAGGAATCGGGCCAATAATCGAGGCACCGGTCCGAATCGCCGTATCAACGATCTTCTGACAGGTTTCATCGATTAACCGATGATCATACGACTTCAATCTGATTCTGATTCTTCCTTTCGGCATATTAAAGTGCTACCAACGCAATTTATTTTATTATTTTAGTCACTACACCCGCACCGACAGTGTGACCGCCTTCACGGATAGCGAATTTTTGTCCCGCTTCCAGAGCGACCGGGTAAATCAATTTACCGGTAATCTTAACGTTGTCACCCGGCATAACCATTTCCACACCGGCCGGTAATGTCGCTTCACCGGTGACATCAGTCGTCCGGATGTAAAATTGCGGGCGGTAACCGTTGAAAAATGGTGTATGGCGCCCACCTTCTTCTTTAGTCAGGATGTAAATCTCGGCCTCGAATTCGGTGTGCGGAGTAACTGTTCCCGGCTTGGCAATAACCTGACCTCTTTGGACATCTTCTTTTTCAACACCCCGAAGCAGCAAACCGACATTGTCGCCGGCCCGAGCTTCGTCAAGACTCTTTCTAAACATTTCGATTCCGGTAATAACCGTTTTTCGAGTTTCTTTCAAACCGATAATTTCCATTTCTTCGTTTAGCTTGGCAACACCGCGTTCGACACGACCGGTGACGACGGTTCCCCGGCCGGAAATCGTAAAGACGTCTTCTACCGGCATTAGAAATGGCTTATCCACCGGTCTGACCGGTTCGGGCACATATTCATCGATCGTTTTCATTAATAGCTCAATTGACTTAACCGCTTCCGGATCATCCTGCAAAGCTTTCAGGGCAGAACCCCTAATTATCGGTACTTTGTCACCGGGAAATTTGTATTTCGTCAACAAATCCCGGATTTCCATTTCGACCAAATCAAGAATTTCCTTGTCCTGGACCATGTCAGTTTTATTAAGAAAAACGACAATGGCCGGCACATTAACCTGATTGGCTAAAAGAATATGCTCCCTGGTTTGCGGCATTGGACCATCCGGAGCGGAAACAACCAAAATCGCGCCATCCATTTGGGCGGCGCCGGTAATCATGTTTTTAATATAATCGGCATGTCCCGGAGCATCAATATGGGCATAGTGCCTTTTGTCGGTTTCATATTCTGAGTGATGAAGATTAATGGTGACGCCGCGAGCTCTTTCTTCCGGTGCCTTATCAATATCTTCATATTTCAAAAATTTCGCCTGCCCTTTTTTGGAAAGAACATAATGAATTGCTGAAGTCAAAGTAGTCTTACCATGATCAACGTGACCAATGGTACCAATGTTTAAATGCGGTTTAGTTCGCTGGAACACACCTTGTGCCATAATAAAAAATAAATTAATAAAAATAATCCCTTCACTAATTATAACTGATGAAGGGAAATTTGCAAATGGAGTTGATTTTCCCTATTTGCATCACTATCATAATTCTTAGGATGAAAAAAGTCAAGACCTTTATCCACGTTTTTATCAATAGCCTCATTCCCCAAACCAGTTATTACCCAAAAATTTTGCACACGAATTTTTTCTTTTCCTTACAATATTATATTTTGCTGCTGCTCGTTCTCAATATTATTTTTTTAGTATCTTTGCCGTTCAAATATAGTCCAAATAAAATTAATGCCGGACTAAATGCGTTGGTTACCAGTCTCAAACAGTATCCCGATGATTTAAAAATAACTATCAGCGGCAATTCCTTAATTACGAATTACAACCGGCCATACTTTATGTGGCTGAATGACAACGGCCACGAAACTTTGTTATTTGCCGTCGATGAAAGCGGTGGCGTTCAAAATACCGGTATAAAACCGCTGCTTCTGCTGACCAGTAAAGATCTTCAGGTTAATTTCGGCAGCAATCAACCTTCGGTTATTCCGCTTAAGAATCTTAAAATTAAAACTATCGATAAGCGATTGATTAATTCCCTGGCCACTTCAATCACTATCTTTCAGCACATGTTGCCGCTTTTTGCTGCCGGTTTATTTGTAATAATGCTTGTTTTGATACCGGCCGGCTCGCTTATTATTAATACATTATATGTACTAATTGCCTCGTTCGTCGCATACGCTGTTTTCCGGCTGTTTGTCAAGCACCGGCCTAGTTTCAAAAAAACTCTTCAGATTTCTTTCCATGCTGTCACTTTGCCTTTGATTATTGATTATTTTCTGACTATCGTCAAACCCACTATTTATACAAATAGCAACAATGTTCCTAAAATTCCCTCTTCATTACCGTTTCTTTTTCTGATTCTTCTTTCCGTCTTCGTTTTCGGAGGCATCTATGAAGCTCACTGGCACCACATCAAGAAATAATTGAAAACTAAAAATTGAGAACTGAAAATTAAAGTAGTACGATTAGTGAATGAAAACCACCGGTGTCATGACTGTCAATGAGGAACAACAGACGGCAATAACATATAATGATGGACCATTGATGATTGTCGCCGGTGCCGGAACGGGCAAAACCCATTGTCTCGTCGAGAAGGTAAAATACCTCATCAAAAATGATTTGGCCAAGCCGGAACAAATATTGGCCCTGACCTTCACGGAAAAAGCGGCAACGGAAATGGAGGAACGGATCGATGTCGCAATGCCTTACGGTTATTTTCAGATGTGGGTATCAACCTTCCACTCGTTTGCCGATCAATTACTAAAAGAGGAAGCGTACCATATTGGTCTTAACTCCGGTTACCGATTAATAACTGAAGCGGAATCGATCATCTTCCTTCGCCAAAATTTATTTCTTTTTAACCTCGAATATTTCCGCCCATTGGGAAACCCCCACCGATTCTTAACGGCTATGCTGCAACATTTTTCTCGTTTAAGAGATGAGGATATATCGCCCGAACAGTATTTGACCTGGGTAAAAAAATTAAAAGATAAGGAACATTACCAGGAACTGGCTGATGCTTATAAAGCTTATCAGGCGTTAAAAACAAAAGAAGGGTTGATGGATTTCTCCGACTTGGTTTATTACCTTCTTAAGCTATTTCGCGACCGACCAAATGTGTTGGAAAAATACCGCCGGCAATTTACCCACGTGCTGGTCGATGAATTTCAGGATACCAATATTTCCCAGTATTCCTTGATTAAACTGCTTTGCCCGCCAAAAACCAATCCTCATCTGACGGTCGTCGGCGACGATTCCCAGGCAATTTATAAATTCCGCGGGGCATCAGTCTCCAATATTCTTGATTTCATGAAAGACTATCCACAGGCAAATCAGGTAACATTGTTGAAAAATTACCGTTCTAACCAAACAATTCTTGATGCCGCCTATCAACTGATTAAACATAATGATCCCGATACTCTGGAGGCTAAGTTGGGAATTTCCAAAAAATTGGTGGCGCAAATACCGAACAGCAAAGACAGTGTCCGGTTTTATTGGGCGCAAAAAGCCGAAGAGGAAGCGGATTGCGTCGCGGAACAAATGCAGCAATTGGGTAAAACATATCGATATTCCGATTTTGCCGTCCTCACCCGCGCCCATAACCATAGTGATGTCTTAATTCAGGCATTCTCCCGCAAAGGAATTCCCTACCAATTTTTAGGACCAGGCATGCTTTTTAAACAGCCGGAAATTAAAGACCTAATTGCCTATCTGAAAGTCCTTAATAACATCGAGGATTCTGTTTCCCTGTACCGCGTCCTTTTGATGGATATTTTCCATCTGGATACCAAAGATATCAATCTGCTGATGATTTTTTCCAAGAAAGTCAACCAACCGCTTTTGATGGCAATCGAAATTTATCTGTCGTTTATCGATCATGACCTTTTCCGGGAAGACTGGGAAATTTACCGGAAATATTTGCCTTTTTTGAAAAAAGAAACTAAAAACGTTCTCGCCGTTATTTTTAAAATGATTAAGCGTCACCTGGATTTAACTAAAAAAGAAACGGCTGGACAGATCCTCTTTTTTTTTCTGGAGGATACCAAATATCTTAACCGTTTGACCAATTATAAAACGGCCGCCGACGAAAAAATCGCCCTTAATGTTTCCAAATTTTTCAGCAAATTGAAATCTTTTGAATCCGATCATGAAGATGCTTCGGTTCCGGCCGTCATTGATTATATCGAAATGAGTATGGAGCTCGGAGAATCGCCCATGACCGAAAAAGAAGATACCGACAATCTTAACGCCGTCAATATTCTAACCGTCCATTCAGCCAAGGGATTGGAATTCCCGGTCGTCTTCCTTACCAACCTGACTCGTGGACGTTTTCCGACTTATAGCCGTCGCGAGCCGATACCCATTCCGCCGGCGCTGATCAAAGAAATTTTGCCGGAAGGCGATTATCACGAAGAGGAAGAACGCCGGCTCTTTTATGTCGGATTGACACGGGCCAAAGACTATGTATACCTATCGGCTAGCCGCTTTTACGGTGAAGGAAAACGGGAACAAAAAATTTCCCCGTTTGCGATTGAAACTGTCGGCGAAGAACTGATAAAAAAAATGCAGGTTGTCAAAAAAGAAGAAAAATCTCAGCTCTCGATTTTCGATTTCAAGAAGTCCCCAATACCTCCAACTTCTCCAAATCTTCCAATCTCCTCAATCACCAACTTTTCCTATACGCAAATCGAAACATACGAGCGCTGCCCGCTGCAATACCGCTACCAATATATGCTGAAAATTCCCACCGCTCCGGCCGCTGCCTTAAGCTTCGGCGAAACGATTCATAAAACGCTGCAACAATTTTACCAGGAATTTATGAAGAACAAAAATTATGATGAGAAAAATATTTTTATCATTTATAAAAAACTGTGGATTCCGGTTGGCTATGCTTCCGCCGCCCATGAAACGCGGATGAAAAAAGAAGGCGAGAAAATCCTCAAACGCTATCTGGCCACCTTTCACCATCCGCAGCTGCAAATATTGGGGCTGGAGAAATTATTCAAAATCAAGATCGCGAACGATATTTTTGTGACCGGCAAAATTGACCGGATCGACAAGCTGGATAATAATGTCATCGAAATCATCGATTATAAAACCGGAAAAAAACCGGAGCAAAAGGAACTGGAAAAAAGCATCCAACTTTCCGTTTATGCTTTAGCAGCAATCAACGACGGTCTTTACCGGAAAAAAATCAGCGATGTTCGCCTTTCGTTCTATTTTCTCAATGATATGGAAAAAGTGTCACTCACCCGGACGATGGCCGATCTGGAAACGGTCAAAACCAAAATTATAGAAACAGCGGACAAAATCCGTCATTCCGATTTTGCTCCAAAAGTCGGGCCGTGGTGTGATTTCTGCGCCTTTCGGATACTGTGCGAAGCCTGGCAGTAGATTATTTAAAAATCGGGCAGTTTTTGCATTTCTTATTAATTTGGCAATAAACGAATCGGCCATTTTTGCATTTGGTGACAATACCGCTTTCAGACAACTTATTAACATGAAAAGTTACCGTCGGTTGAGTTAAAGCTAAAATTTTTGTGAGCTGAGAAACGGTGTTTCTTCCGGGATGACTCTTAAGAAATTGAAAGATGACAAAACGGCTTTGGCTGGAAAGAATATGAAGACAAGCGGCACATTCAACATTAAATATTGTCATTTATTTTAAATTATACAAGAAACGACAATATAAAGTCAATTATCCTGTATAATATTCCTAT
>JAJYLO010000062.1 GCA_021787635.1 bacterium
ATAAACGGTATCAATTTTGTTATACCATTAGCTTATGATTTTGGTCAATTCCGTCACCAAAAAATTCCGCCAAAAGACGGCGATTAACAGCATTTCTTTTACGGCAAAAGAAGGGGATATTGTCGGTTTTTTGGGGCCAAACGGTGCCGGTAAGACAACAACAATGAGGCTACTTTTGGGTTATATCCTGCCGACAGCCGGTAAAATCGTTGTTAATAATCTTCGCCCAGAGGGCGACCGGATAAAAATCCTCAAGAATGTCGGCTACTTACCGGAAAACAATCCCCTTTATGATGATCTGCGGGTGATCGAGTATTTACAATTTATTGCCAGTGTAAAATCCGTCGGCGACTTTTCCGATTTGATCGAAGAAGTCGGACTGGAGGATGTTTTGCAGACAAAAATCGAAGAACTGTCCCGCGGTTTTAGACAGCGGGTCGGTCTGGCGGCAGCCCTAATTGGCGACCCGGCGATACTGATTCTTGACGAGCCAACAAGCGGTCTGGATCCGTTGGAGCAGGAAAAAATCCGCGACCTCATCAAAAAGCTGGCGCGGAGAAAAACGATCATTTTTTCCACCCACATTTTATCGGAAGTGGAGGATATTGCTACCAGATTGATTATTATCAATAAGGGAAAAATCGTTTATAACGGGGTAAAACCAAAAGGCCGGGGAAGTGTAGAGAAGTTGTTCAAAAAACTAGTTAAAATTTAAAAGTGCAAAATTGCAGCATGTTTTCTTTATACAAAAAAGAACTTAGGTATTATCTAAATAATCCCATCGGCTATATTGTTGTTGTCCTTTTCGCCGCCTTTGCTAATTTTTTGTTTATCAAGGATATTTTTATTGTCGGCTCAGCGTCAATGCAGCCTTTCTTCGGTCTGTTGCCTTGGCTTTACCTGGTGTTTATCCCCGCGATGACGATGCGGATTATTGCCGAGGAAAAGCGAACGAATACGATTGAAGTATTGTTAACACTGCCGGTATCGGAAACCCAGATTGTTTTGGCCAAATTTTTGGCCGTCATGACACTCCTTATAATTGCATTATTCCTGACATTCGGGTTGCCCATTTCCTTGTCTTTCCTGACGAAAATGTATCTGCCGGAAGTGATTGTCGGTTACATCGGCGCCTTATTTTTGGGAGCGGTTTGTATTGGGATAACACTGTTTTTTTCCTCACAGACCAAAAATCAGGTGGTTGCCTTTCTGGCGTCGGCGATTTTTTTGTTTTTTCTCCTTGTGGTCGGAACCGATTTTACCGCCAACATTTTACCGAAAAGCATCGCTGACTTTTTAAGCTACTATACGCCGATTTATCACCTGCAGAATTTTGCCAAAGGGGTCGTGGATATCCGGTCGGTAATTTACTTTGTTAGTTTTGCCGTCGTTGCCTTATTCCTGACAATCGTCAATTTGGAAAAAAGAGAATAATGATAAAAAAAACAAAACTGTATACGATATATATTTTAGCGATTGGTGTTTTGCTGCTTATTAATTTTTTGGTGTCGTCGTATTCCCTCCGCTTTGATTTTTCATACGGCGGCGCCTACACTTTGTCGGCTTCGACCAAAAAAATCGTTAAAAACCTAAATGACATTATTACCGTCAAATTTTTCGTTTCTTCTGATCTGCCGACGCGGCTTATCCCGCTAAAAAATGCCGTCGTCGACTTATTGAACGAATACCAAAAAGAAAACCAAGGTAAAATATCCGTCAAGGTCATTGATCCAAAAACCGATACAGCCGCCTTAAAAGAGGTGCAGGATCTGGGGATCCCGGCCCTGCAATTTTCCCAATTGGAACAAGATAAATATGCGGTTACTTCCTCATACATGGGGATTGCCATTAGCTATGGCGGTAAAAATGAGATCCTGCCGCAGGTGACTGATGTCAACAGCCTGGAATATAATCTGACGGCGGCAATTTATAAATTAACCAATAAGGTACCGGTAAAAATCGGGGTGATCGGGCCGTCCGATCAAATGACGGAATTGGACAAAGTTTTGCAGCAGCAGTTTACAGTTGATTATCTGGATATTTCCAGTCAGTCGGCAGTCAAAACCATCGGTCCGACTTATAAAACCGTTATTGTCATTGATAATAAGTCCGGACTGGATGCGACGGCCGTCCAGGCGCTGCAATCATATCTGGACAATAAAGGGAAAGTGATTTTTTTTCATGACGGCGTCCAGGTGGGTGATAACCTGACGGCTAGCGTGGCGATTAACAATTTAGCCGACCTGTTTGATCGTTACGGCATAAAGATAAATCCGGATCTGGTGCTTTCCGGCAATGCCGAAATCGTCAACTTTGGCAACAGCCAGACGTCTTTTTTGGTGCCGTATCCTTTTTGGATAAAAACCAATGTTTTCAACTCGCAAACGCCTTATTTTTCCAATATCAACCAATTGATGCTGCCTTGGTCGTCGGCCATTACCCTGGAAAAAAAATCTGGGGTGGAGACAATAGAATTGGTTAAAACCGATGCTAAATCCTGGGAGCAGACCGGCAATTTCGTCCTTGACCCGCAAGCAGTACCCCAGCCGCAGCCGAAAGATTTAAAGCAATTTATCGTCGCGGTCGAGGCGAAAAAAACCGGTCAAGGAAAAATGGCAGTCGTGACTTCTTCACGGTTTCCGCTGGATCAGTATCAGAGCCAATTGTCTGATAATATCAGTTTCGTTTTAAACATCGCGAACAATTTTGCTTCCGGTGGCGCCCTCGCCGGTATCCGCCAGCGGGCGGTGTCTTTTTATCCTTTACCGAATATGTCGACGAGCAATCAGGATATTTTCCGCTACGCCAACATTTTTGTTCTCCCGGTTCTTTTCGCCCTCTACGGGGCATGGAGATTGATAAGGAGAAAGTAATTTATATTATATAATTTCCTCATGACAAGAACACGAATTGCGCCGTCACCGACAGGAGTTGATATTCATGTCGGGACTGTAGCGACTGCTCTCATGAACTGGGCGTGGGCGAAAAAAAACCAGGGCCAGTTTGTCGTCCGGATCGAAGACACTGACCGGACGCGACTCGTTGCCGGCGGGGAGCAAAAAATGCTGTCGACTTTAAACCGCCTGGGACTCATTCCCGATGAGTCGCCGGAATTGGGCGGACCCTACGGTCCTTACCGTCAGTCGGAAAGATTGCCGCTTTATAAAAAATACGCCGAGGAATTAATCGCTAAAGGAAAGGCATATTACTGCATCTGTACTCCGGAAAGGTTGGTAAAAATGCGAAAAGAACAGCAGGTAAGAAAACAAATTCCCAAATACGATCGTTATTGTTATTTTCATCAAAAAGAAGTAGTGGAAAAAGTAAAAGGCGGTGAATCATACGTCGTCCGATTACTAATGCCGGATAAGCCAATTACATTTAGTGACATTGTTCGGGGAAAAATTGTCATTAACGGCAAAGACTTGGATGATCAAGTGCTTCTCAAATCCGACGGTTTCCCGACTTATCATCTGGCGGTTGTCGTTGATGATTACTTGATGAAAATCGATTATGTTATCCGGGCAGAAGAATGGTTGCCGTCGACACCGAAACACATCATTATTTATGAAGCGCTTGGCTGGCCGCTGCCGTTTTTTGCCCATGTCTCCCTGCTTCGCAATCCCGACAAATCAAAATTATCCAAACGGAAAAATCCGGTTTGGGCCTCATGGTACCTGGATCAGGGAATTCTGCCGGCTGCATTTTTGAATTATTTGGCTCTTATGGGTTGGAGCCATCCCGAAGGCAAGGATATTTTTTCACTGGATGAATACGTTAAAGTATTTGATTTAAAAGACGTCCAAAAAACAGCGCCGATATTTGACCCGGTCAAGCTGGAATGGATGAACGGCGAATACATAAGACAATCTCAAAACGCAAATCTCAAAACGCAAATCCTGAAATTTTACGGAAACAATTTACCGGCCGATATTGTTGAAAAAACGATTCCGTTAATCAAGGAAAGAATAAAAAAACTGGCTGATTATTTACCGCTTGCCGAATTTTTCTTTAAAAGACCGGAGAAATACGATATTGATCTTTCCGGGAAAAAGGAAGTGTTAAAAGCAATGGCGGAAACCGTTTCCGCTATTTCCGACTGGCAGGCGGAGGTGATCGGTGAAAAAATGCAGGTATTAGCTACAAAACTGGAAGTGAAAAACAGCGAATTTTTCATGATGCTGCGGGTGGCAATAAGCGGCAAAAAAATTACCCCGCCATTAAACGAATCAATGGCAATTTTAGGTAAGGATGAGAGTTTGCAACGACTGAAAAGGTTGCTTTAACCTCTATTCTCCCGGATACGGATAGCGTTCGCCGGTGAAGATTTTTGTACAAATCACTTCGTCCATGTAATGATCGTATAAATATTTGAGTGCCAGAGCAACCTGACTATTTAGTTAAAACGTTATCATTGATTATCATAGACTTCCGGCCAATGAGGATCAGTTTCCACCGTCAGATCGAGATAGATTTTTTTGCCGGTGGCCAAAGCGATTTCCTTGCGGGCATAGGCGCCGATTTCCTTTATTTTCCGGCCGCCGGCGCCGATAAGCATTTTCTTGTAGCGATCGTAGGTGGTTAAAATTCTGGCTTTAATATATGTCAGATTCTTATTGCGTTCGATGATGTCATCGACAATCACCGTTGTTGTATATG
>JAJYLO010000063.1 GCA_021787635.1 bacterium
TTTGAGACGGAAATACTTAATTAATTCATTGATCGTCAGATAAAAAATAAGCGGATTCAATATTCCTCCCGCCAGAGTATAAAAAACATCGCTGATATTCAGTTTTCCGAAAAGATAAAAAGGTAAAATAAAGAGAATTGGCGCCGGCCCCCAGTACATATACCATTTGTTTTTGTAAAGGGATAAATCGTAGGTGATCGGCGAGTTTAGATCCAATCGACCGCGCTTGAGCATCAAAATAGCGTAATTATAATAAGCGGTGCCGGTTTTCTGGAAATTGCCCTTGACGGCCAGATATGAAAAAATAATATAGAAAAAGGCGATAACAGCAAACAGAATAAACGGAGTTTTTTTCATCAGTGATCGATACCGTAAATTTTATCGACAATCTTTGACAAACGGATAAAGGCCGCCCCTTTTTTTGTCAGGCTGACGCAACGATTATTGTCGGCGACAAAATTGATTATTTCCTGCTCGTTAAGCCGTTTGACTAACGCCCCTTTCGCCTTGATATAGCCGTTTATTAATTCATCCTGCAGTTGCCCTTCGGTATATCCGCGGCAAATTTGATTGGCCGGTTGACTATCCAAAGTATTAAGCAAAAAAATCGTTACCGACCGGTCGAAAGTCACGGGGAAAACAATAAACACTACTAAATGGATACAACTGCTCATCACGATTGCGGCGATCAACGTTTCCCAACCCAGCCCGATTCTTTTCCTAATGACCATCATCAAAGCGGCGATAACAATTGTCGCCAGAACAAGCAAATATATTCCCCGGTAGAAAATGACTTTTTGGCCGCTAAAAATCGGCAAGTGAAATAATAATAAGTATATCAAGGTAAAAAGAAGGAAAATTAGCAGGTATTTACCGAGTAATTTAATACTCATAGCGCTTTAAATCCGCCTCGACCATTGTTTTCACCAGTTCTTCAAATGGCATTTCCGGCTGCCAACCCAAAACTTTTTTTACTTTATCCGTTTTTGCTTTCAGTTCGTGAATTTCCGCCGGCCGTTTATAGTGTGGGTCGATTACAACGTATTTGTGCCAGTCGCCCAATCCGGCAGACTTGAATGCCAACTCGACAAATTCCCGGACACTGTGGCTGACGCCGGTACCGACAACATAATCGTCTGGCTTTGGTTGCTGCAGCATAAGGTACATCGCCTCGACATAATCGCCGGCAAACCCCCAATCCCTTTTGGCCTCCAGATTGCCAAGATAAAGTTTATCAACCAGTCCTTTTTTTATTTTGGCGACACCGTCGGTTATTTTACGGGTAACAAACTGGATGCCGCGGATCGGAGACTCGTGGTTGAATAAAATACCATTACAGGTAAAAAGCCCGTATGATTCGCGGAAATTGACCGTCGTCCAATAGGCATAAACTTTGGAAATGCCGTAGGGGCTGCGCGGATAGAAACAGGTATTTTCATCCTGATAGCCGTCGGTATTGCCCAAGCCGAACATTTCTGATGTCGACGCTTGGTAGAATTTGGTCGTCGGATTGAATAATTTGATGGAATTAAGAAGGTATAAAACTCCAAGAGCGTTGATCTCCGTCGTCAGCTTTGCCTGATGCCAGCTGCCGCCGACGAAAGATTGGGCAGCCAAATTGTAGATTTCATCCGGCTGGAGATTTTTGATATTAGCAATCAGCGATGATTCGTCGGTCATATCGCCTTCGACATATTCCACTTTTTTGGTGATACCCAAAAAATCAAGGTTATCGAAATTCGGATTGGAATAGCGCCGGATCATCCCGTACACTTTATATCCCTTACTAATTAAGAATTTAGCCAAATAAGGTCCATCCTGACCAAGGATTCCCGTCACCAAAGCGGTTTTTGCCATATAAGAAAATTATAACAGACACTGGTCCAAAAGTGATACAATATTCAAATGCTTGCCCGAATTTTTTCCTTTATTAAAAGGCCGACCAGCCGCGACGTCTTCATCAACACATTGGGAACCTATCTGAACATTTTCTTCTCCGCTCTTTTTGTCCTAATCCTTGTTCGAATATTAAGCCGGTCAGAATACGCTGTCCTGGGCGTCTTACTGGGAATCGCCTATGTCTTGGCTAATATTTTGGATTTCGGCACGACTGCCACCATTTATTCATATTTCCCGATTTTATACGAAAAAAGGCTTAATCGACTTTATATTTTTGTCAAAAGCACTTTTTTTTACCAATCTTTTTTTTCTTTCATTATCTTAGGGATCCTTTTCATATTTTTCCCATTCTTGGACAAAGTGTTTTTTAAAACCTATGCTCCCTTGTGGGAATTGTACCTGACGGCAATTTCCGTTCTTTTTCTCATCTGGCAAAATTTCCTGCAAAATGTTCTCTATGCGGCCAAGAAATTTGTCTCGACCAATATTTATCTTAATGTCGCTAATCTAGTAAAGACCGCGGTTTTGTTTATATTGGTTTTTCTCCATAAGATAACCGTCGGCGCCGTCATTTTTGACTTTGGAATCTTAGGGCCAATAATTTTTTTTCTTCTTATTTATTGGGAAAAAAAACATGTGATGGTTCATTTTATCAAAGCGGAGATCAGACGGGAGGAATTCCAGTTTGGCTATACCCTGACTTATTTTGCCGCCTCGCAGTTTTTTAATCTTGGATCGCGCATGGATTTATTTCTTTTATCCTTTTACCGCTGGGTCGTGCCGCAGGCCCAGGTCGGCGACTACGCCATTTCCCAAAAAATCATTCTGACAATTATCGCCACTATCGTCTCGATTACCCAGGTGCTTTCCCCGGCCTTTTCCAAAATCCAAAAACGCAAGGATCTTCTTGCCAATTTCAAAACCAGCCTTCTGTATCTGCTTCTGCCAATCGCTTCCTTTGTCGTCCTATTTTTCCTGCCTAAAGAACTCTACACTATTGTCTTTACTAAAAAATTTACCCTGACGCCGGCGATTACCCGGGCATTAAGCCTGCCGTTTATCATCTACACCCTAAGCAGCCTACCGCAGCTTTTTATTTTATACACCATCAAGAAACCGCAGTACATCTTGATAACCAATGTGATATTTTTTGTCATCCTGACGGTCGGCTGTTTTTACCTCATTCCGCTCTTCGGAGTTTTTGGCCCGCCATACGCCATTACCGCTGCTTTCTTGATTTCCACCCTCGTTCTTATCGCCGTTGCAGTACCGAAATATCGCAAGTTACCAGCATAAAAAAGCATATATTAACGCGCCTCACTATTCCACTCTTCATATTCCACTCCCCGAAAATTCACCGTTTTATCCAATTTATATCCTTGATCAATCAAACTTTTTTTGTAATCTAATCCATATATATACGCCGTATAGGGAATGACAACTAATTTTTCGTCAACCGCCTGGTCGATTTTCCTTAAATCATTTATATGAACATTCCTGTAATAGAACAAGGCGTCCATGGATGACGGTATGGCGTAGATCGGCTCATTGGCCGGTAATCTCTTAGCCAAGCTCTTCCAATCTTCCCGGTAAAATTGGGGGGATAATAAATAAACCAGTGATAAGACAACAAATCCGGCTAACATAACATATCGATTTGTTATGTTTTTATTGTCGACGAGAAGAACCATTAGCGGAATCAAGAAAAGAAACCGAAAATATTGGAGTAAGGGAGAGAAAAACGAAAATAACATACCGATCGCCAATGAACTGAATATTAAATAAAGATAAAGTTTATGTTTCAAACCGTTTTTTAAAACCGATAACCAAATAAAAATTGTCCAGATTCCCGCCAATCCCCAATATAGCCACTTCGGATAAAAACTGATCCGGCCGAAGGCAAACTTTAGGGGAATGAGCAATAGATTTTTTAAATTGACTGTTCCCAGCGCCTGTTTCCAATTAACGACGATTTTTAACGCTTCGCGGGAGTTGGCTAATTGCCTAATCAGTAGGGGAGAGATGACCAGTAACGAAACACCGAATATCAAACCGGAAATAATGAAAGCTCGATATTGTTTTTTGTAAAATAAAAATAAATATAACGGGACAATAAGGAATATGGAACCGTAAAATGTGTAAAAAGAAAGAACAGAAAATAAAGTAAATAATAGTAAATTCGTTAATCCGTTAATCCGTAATATTTTAGTGAAATAGTAAACTGCCGCTGTCAGCAGACACGTCACCATCATGTACATTCGCGCTTCCTGTGAGTAATAAACGATCAATGGGTTAAAAAGAAAAAAAACCGCTGTCCAAATTCCGCCCAGCAAATAAACAACCCACCCGGTCAATAAACTAAATATGATTGACGGCATCCGCAAGGCAATTTCCGACGTGCCAAATACCGACGTCCATAATTTTTCGACCAGGTAAAATAGCGGCGGGTGGAAATCGGTCGGTGAAAAGCGTGTAAAGATCGCCGAATAGCTGAATTCGCCAACAACTTTGGCTGTCGTTCCCTCATCCAGCCACAGCGATTGATTCAAAGTAATGAAACGGATTAGAAAAGCGGCGACTAAAATAATTATTAACTTTCCCACATTCAACCATTAAGTGCAACTCTAACTTGTAATGGCAATTTAGAGTACTCCAATTCTAACATCTCCTGGGGAGTTGCGTATTGTAGCGCCT
>JAJYLO010000064.1 GCA_021787635.1 bacterium
GCGGCTTCGGCCGTCCGCCTGCCTTTAATTTCCTTACCGGAAGAGATTAAATCATTAGAATCACGGGTGACCGAACTGAATCAGGAACTGGCTGAAGCCGAAAAAAGCGGTGACCGGGTCAAGGCGCGTATCTGGCGGTCAAAGATTGATGACATTTCCCATTCCTTGAAAGAAAAACAGGACCAATACAATTTGAAAAAAAGCCAAACGACAACAAGCGTTACCGTCGAGATCATTAAGGATATTGTGTCCCGCTGGACAGGGATTCCGGTCAATAAAATCACCAGCTCGGAAATCGAACGTCTGGCTCACCTGGAAGAAATCATGCATAAACGCTTGATCGATCAGGAAGTGGCGGTAAAATCGGTCGCCGATGCCGTCCGCCGCGGACGGGCCGGTTTAAAATCGACCGAGCGACCAATCGGCAGTTTCGTTTTTCTGGGACCAACCGGTGTCGGTAAAACCGAACTAGCCAAAACTTTGGCCGATATTCTTTTCGGGACCGTCGATTCGATGATTCGCTTCGATATGACCGAATACATGGAGAAACACGAAGTAGCCAAGTTGTTGGGCGCTCCCCCAGGCTATGTTGGTTATGAGGAAGGCGGCAAACTGACGGAATCCGTCCGGCGCAAACCATATTCGGTCGTTCTTTTTGATGAAGTGGAAAAAGCCCATCCGGACATTTTCAACATTCTGCTGCAAATTTTGGATGATGGCCGGTTGACAGATAATAAAGGCCATGTTATTTCTTTCAAAAATACCGTCGTTATCTGTACCTCCAATATTGGTACCGGTATTATCCAGGAAGAGTTGCTAAAAAGCGGCAAAACCGAAGTGGAAGAGCCACCGATGATATCAAGTTATGCTTTCTCACCGCGGGGACGGGAGATATTGACGATCGGGGCAAAATATTTTGAGCGGGGAAAAGAAGGGGAGGTTTGGAAAGAAGCGATGTTGTTAGATTATTTTGCAGGGCAACAGGTTGAGTCCGCCTCCGCCGAGGCTACGACGGACAAGGAAAAAAAAGAATTTCCCGTTCATGGATTTGATACGCAGGCAATGTCTGCTAAAGGGGTGGAAATAATCACCAAGGGCAGTAATGTCTTTTACCGTTCGTCAACCACTGCCAAGACTTGGAAAGTGATGACCCTTATCGATTTATTTAAAGACAATGTTGTTGTCAATGCCATTCCCGATGCGCCGGATGAGCAATTACCGACGATTAAGCTAAAAACCCACACTTTTTCGCCGGATGAAGTGGAAATTATTTCCTATAAAGATCGGTTCTGGCGCCGGAAGGGCGAGGCCAAAGATTGGGAAACCGGGTTGGTGAAAGATTATTTGCCGGAGACAACCCATTGGGATATTCATACTTTTTCTCCTGCCGGCAAGGAACTGATAATTGTCAGCGAAAGTGTATGGTCAAGAAATAACAATGAAAAAACATGGGCGTCCAGCTCGCTGAAAGAATTTTTCGGCAAGGATTTTCCGCTGGAAAAAGAAATCGCCGAAAAAAATAAAGTCGAGAACGAAGTGGATACGAAAAAATACGATTTGATAAAAGACAAGGTTGTGCGGGAGCTTCGCAAGTTTTTCCGGCCGGAACTTATCAATCGTTTTGATGAAGTAATTGTTTTTGAACCACTCAAGTTTATCCACATGATGGCAATCGTCAAACTGCAAATGGCCAGTGTCGGCAAGCAACTGGAAGATCAGGATATGGGTTTTATCTATACCGATGCGGCCATCAAAGAGATTGTTCGGTCCGGTTTTGATCCTATTTACGGTGCTCGGCCGCTACGGCGGGCGATTCAGAAACTGATTGAGAATCCGATTTCGACTTTAATTATCGAAGGAAAAGTCAAGACGGGTGATCAGATAGTGGCGGATTTCGATGGTGAGAATTTTGTTTTCAACGTTGAAAGAGTAGAAATGGTTGATGCGTCGAAAGTAGAAAAACAAACGGTAAAAAACTTTTTATGCGAGACTTGCGGTAATCACTTCTCGACCGAAGTGGTCGATAGTGCGACGTCAATATGCCCAAAATGCGCATCAGCCAAAGTCCAGGCAGTGGTTGAAAATAAATGATATGGCCGATAATTTTACGCCTCTTAATCTAGATAAAGTTAAAGACAAGGGAAATAACACCAGCACATTCCTTTTAGGTACTCTTGTTATGCTGAGTTTAATATTAGCGGGACTGCTTTTTATGTTAATAATGAAAAAAATGAATGTCCATTATTAATACATTGCCTTTTTTAGGGTTCTTCTTTATCGGACAAATTGCTGCTTTATATTTTATCTCTCGGCAGACGATCAATAATCTTTTTGGTTTTATTCGACTGTTTATCCATAACGATAAAGTGGTGTTTAGTCTAGTATCAGTAATCTTCCTGCCGGGGACGTTTGTTCATGAATCGGCCCATTTTTTGGCGGCGATTGTGCTTGTTTTAAGAGTCCGGGGAATGAATCTTTTTCCGCAATTTACCGGCAACTACATAAAGTTAGGCAGTGTGGAATATGAAAAAAAAGACGCTTTCCGCGGGTTTTTGGTCGGGATTGCCCCCATTTTTGTGGGGATCGGGATTTTGTGGGTAATTCCTTTTTTTAAACTGTTCCCAAGTAATAATATATTGTGGAATATTTTTATTGCTTACATCATATTTGCCATTTCCTCGACAATGTTTTCTTCCGCCAAGGACATGCAGGATTTGGCGATTGTCATTCCGGTAATAATCATAATGGTTGGAATTTATTATATCTTTAATATAAGATTAGATATCATATGGAAAAATAAAGAATTGGTTAGCCGATTAATCGGCATAAGTCGGGAAATTGACCTTTATCTTTTTTTCTCAATAATTATCCATATAAGTTTAATTTTTTTATTAAAATGTCTAAATTCCTGGTTCAGTCGTTGACAATCGGCGGCCAGTCCTTCAACGGCCCGCTGGATCCAAAATTGGCTGATGCCAATGGCAATATTACTATTGGCAGTATTGTCAGCCGTGTGTTGACCGTATTAATTCCTATTGCCGGCGTTATCCTTCTTTTTGTCCTCATCTGGGGCGGATATGATTTTATGATGTCGCAAGGAAATGCCGAAAAAGTCAAAGGAGCTCAGGCAAAAATCACTACCGGATTGATCGGTTTCGTCCTATTGATTTTATCTTTTTTCCTCGTTCGGTTGGTGGCGAAGATTTTCGGTTTGAATACCATGGGAATATTTTAGGTTTTGCCGACATCGATCCATTTTTCTTCAAAAACAAATCCATTGACTTTTTTCTTCTGAGTAAGTTGTTCAATGACGTCTTCCAAAAAAAACGGTTTGTCGCTATCCGGGAAGTAATCAAATATTTCCGGCTGGAAGACATAAATACCGCAATTGATAAGGTTGCTTTTGACCGGCTGGGTTTTATTTTTCTGATAAAAGTTTACTAAGGTACTGCCATGCAGTTTTAGTTGACCGAATTCCTCCGGTTTTTCCACGGTTGTCAGAGCGATCGTTGCTAGGGCTTTTTGCTGCTCGTGGAAATTGACGATGTCAATAAACGGCAAATTGGTCATAACATCGCCATAAATCACTAGGAAAGGTTCATTATTCAAAAAATTCTTGGCTTTAAGGAGAGCGCCCCCGGTGAGGAGCGGTTTTTTTTCCGACGAATAATTTATTTTGACGCTGAATTTGTCACCATTACTGAAATACCGCCGGATTTTTTCACCGTCATAACCAATACAGATGACAATATCTGTAATATGACTTTTTTTCAGGTTGACGATCAGCGATTCGATGACTGCAGTCGATATCTCCGTTCCCCGGCCGCCGGCCATAATGACCGCCTTTTTGATTATCGGTTGGAAAAACCGGTCGACAATATATTCAATGGCATGGGAGCGGTTGCGGATTTTTTCACCGTCAACTAACCGGTCGAGATCCTCAACCAATTGTTGTTTTAAAGTGATGGTGATTCGCGATCTCCTCATGCTGCCAATTGTACCGAACTGATTGATTGTTGTCAAAATTTCGGCTATAATTAATTGACTATTTTTATATGATTTTTAATCAAAAAGAACCGCCGATTATTCTCTCCGTTGGTGGCAGTCTCATTGTTCCCAATGGCGGAGTTGATACCGATTTTTTGAGCAAGCTGAATAAATTAGTCAGGGAACAAGTAATTAAGGGCCATCGGTTTTTTCTGGTGGCCGGTGGCGGACGGATTGCCCGTCATTATCGTGACGCCGGTAAAGAAATTATCGGTGACGTCAGCGATGAAGACTTGGATTGGATAGCTATTCACACCACTCGTCTTAATGCCCATTTGCTACGGACAATTTTTCAGGACATTGCCAATCCGCGGATTATCGAAAACTACGACAAAAAACTGCATGACTGGAAAGAGCCGGTCGTCGTCGGCGCCGGCTGGAAACCTGGTTGGTCGACCGATTTTGACGCCGTTAAATTGGCTCAAGATTATGGCGCGCAGGTAATCATTAATTTAAGCAACATTGACTGGGTGTATGACAAGGACCCCAAAAAATACAAAGACGCCAAGC
The DNA here is from genome assembly GCA_021787635.1 of bacterium. GTDB lineage: Bacteria > Patescibacteriota > Microgenomatia > UBA1406 > GWC2-37-13 > JAJYIQ01. The sequence continues at coordinate 4,558 of JAJYLO010000064.1, forward strand.
CAATTAAAAGAA
>JAJYLO010000010.1 GCA_021787635.1 bacterium
TTTTGAGAAAATCACGTACGGCAGAAACTACGTCTCTGTTCCACCAGCCCCAGTTGAGAACGCCACCACGGGGAGAAGTTGCAGATGGAATATAATCATCAAGCATAATCATTTTTTTAGTGATCTTATTGCAGTTGATCAAGTCAGAGTAGACAAAATCGTATTGATGGTTGCCGTCGATATAGCTGACATCAACTGGAGCAAATGAATTATAATGAAACTTTGTACTATCGCTCCATATTTGGTTAACTGTCAGACCTTTTGATGTGAAAACCCAGCCAATTTCATGAGTCGGTAATTCGTTATTAGCGCCATAAGTATTTCTGGGACTCATGGTATAACAAGTACATTTAGGTAAAACACTTTTAAACGCGGCTATTCCCCATCCTTGTGCAGTTCCTATTTCGAGTAGTCTTTTTGGTTTAACCATGGCAATGATGCTTGCCTTTAAAACATAATCGGAGAATGGATACGAATTTTTGATTGGTTTTGTTTTGCTTGAATAGTACTGTGTGATTCCAGAAAGTTGGGTGAAAAATAATTTTGGCAAGTTAGTGACAACTCGGAATGTTTCGTGGCGGAAAATCTTGATAAGCCCCGGAATGGTTGTTAATTTTTTGCCAACTCCTATAATGCCAAAATCTTCCTGAATTTTATTAATATCGTCTATCGTAAATTTTCCTGAACTAAATGGATCGTGTTCTTTTACATGAAATCTTTTTTTAAACTGCGCAATGGTAATTTTCTTGATATTAATCATACAACTATGATATATTAAAGATTGTGTTTTTACAACTTCGTATCGTAGATCATACGAAATAATTCCTCCGATATCTTTTTAAATCGAACACGGTAATCATATGCTTTTGCAAATTTTAATGTACCTTTTAGTAATGTATGATAAAAATTGGTATTTGTTAGTACCATACTAATTACGTTTGCAACACTTCTGATATCAAAATCAGATTCTACCCCGGCTTTGTATTGAACGATTTGTTTTCCGATATCGGGGCCGTTTTTTGTCAAAAGAACGGGCAAGCCGGCCATAATATAGTCTTTCGGTTTGCCCGGTTGCGTATACAGGGAAACATTATCTTTGACCGGTTTATAGAGGGCTACGCCTAAGGCGCAACGAGACATGATCGCCAGCGCTTTTTCCATCTCCGGAATAAAACCATAGAAAACGATACGGTCAAGCACGCCGTTTTCTTTTGCTAGGCGTTTATATTTTTCGAAAACGATATCGTTGCCGCCGATAATCAGCAGTCGGATATCGGGGATAGTTTTTTTTATAATTTTCAAAGCCGGAATAATGACGTCCAATCCGACATAATCGTCGATTCGTCCGATATAGCACAGGGTGTCCATTTTTTTGGGCGCCGTGACGTATTCTACTGTCGTGAGTTGATCAATCAGAATCGGATCATTAATCATATTTTTCCGATTTTTTAGGTGTTTTTCCGAATCGAGGTCAGCGATTTTTTCACTGGCGAACCAGACGAGATTATTTTTATAGGCGATGGATCGGAGAAACGATTGGAGGTTGATCAGCATATTGTCCATGTGTTTATAAATAAAGCCGGTACGTCCGTTATTGGGTAAAAAGAAACAATTTTTAGACCAGGCAGGGTCGGGAATGATGTCGCCGTTGAAAAAAACGGAAAAGGAGGCTTTGCTAATTTTTTTCAGCAAAAAGGCGGCTGCGCCGCCGAAATTGGTTTCACCGATTATAATATCGAATTTCCGCCGTTTGATTTTCGAAAGAAGAGAAAAAAGAAGAAAAAAATTTATGGCGTATTGGACTAAAAAAACCAGAAAATGGGGAAAGGGAAAAAAGAGATTATGGTTGGATTGGTGAAACTTGCCATCCTCGTCTTTAATGAACGCGTGAATTTCCAGTCTGTTTTTCCGGAGACGGACGGCCGGAAGTTTAAGGACCGTGATTCCGGCCACGTTGCTTTCTCTTACATATTTTTCAAAATAGTTTAAAGGAGCGGTACCATAGAAATTGACAATGTAGAGAATACTTTTTTTCATGAATTTAAAGTACGTGTTTTAAAAAATGAAAGTAGGTTTTTTCCAGGCCCCGGCGAAAATTCGTTTCGGGAACAAATCCCAGCCTTTGGATTTTAGAAGAATCTAAAATCCTTTTTAGCATACCGTCGGGCTTAGTGGTGTCGAATAATATTTTGCCTTTGTATCCGACGACATCTTTGATTAATAAAGCCAAATCTTTTATGCTGACATCTTCACCGCTGCCGATGTTGATCAGTTCATTTTTATCGTATGATCCCATTAATAAAAATATGGCGTCAGCCAAATCGTCAACGTAGATGAACTCCCGCCTTGCCCGGCCCGTACCCCATAAAGTTACCGCCGGCAGTTTATCTGTTTTTGCCCGGTGGAATCTTTTGATAAGGGCGGGAATGACATGGGAGCGTTCGTTATCGAAATGATCGCCCACCCCGTACGTGTTGGTAGGAATACAGGCGATAAAATTTTTTCCGTATTCGGAAAATATCTTTTCGCAAAGTTTAATGCCGGCTATTTTAGCCAAGGCAAAGCCTTCGTTCGTCGGTTCCGGCAACCCGGTCAGCAGATACTCCTCTTTTATCGGTTGATTTGACCGGGTCGGATAAGCACAACCGCAGGAGATGTAAAGCAATTTTTTGACGTTGTGATGCAGAGCAGACCAAATAATATTATTCTGGATCATCAGGTTATCATACAAGAACTCTGCCGGTTTGTTTATGTTGGCTCTTATTCCGCCCACTTTAGCAGCAGCAATAACGATATATTCCGGTTTTTCCCGGTCAATAAACGTTTCGACTTGCCGCTGGTCGGTAAGATCAAGTTCAGAATGGGATTTCACCAGAATATTTTTATATCTTAGTTTTTGATATTTCCGATACAGGGCCGAACCAACCAGACCGGTGTGGCCGGCAATGTAAATTTTTGCGTCCTTAGGTATTGTCATGATTTTCCCGGAAAAACTTATCTAGCAGGTCGCTCAAGTAAGTCAGTCTTTTTTCATCGACAAATTGATTATTGCCGATATAAAATCCGTTATTGTGGACAAAATCGGCATTTTTAAATTCGCCGGTATGGAAATATTTTTTCAAAAACGGTTGTTTCAACAGGTTGCCGCTTATTATCGGCCGTGATTCGATTCCGTGTCTGGAAAGAAAGGTCTGAAGCGGTTTTTTCAAAGAAGATTGTTTTAAGAAAAAAGGCAGGCTGAAAGATGAGATGCCTTCCTTGTACGGAATTAAAAAGCAATCCCGATATTTCTGCAGTATCCTGTTGAATAAAATATGATTTTGGTTTCTTTTTTTTATAAATCCGTCAAGCTTATGCAGCTGGGTTAATCCGAGTACGGCCGCCAGCTCGGTATTACGGACGTTGAATCCGGTAGTAAGAAACAAGAAATTAAAATCGATATGGGGATACTTTTTTTTGTAGAAAGCGTGATAACTTTTTGGTAATTCACGGGCCAAGCCATGGGACCTTTTCAGTAAAGCATAATGATAAATTTCAGGGTTGTCGGTGCAGACCATTCCCCCTTCGACGGTTGTCATATGATGGCCCCAGTAAAAACTGAAAGAGCTGACATCGCCGAAATTGCCGATTTTGATGCCGTCGATTGTGGCGCCATGGGATTCGCAAGAATCTTCAATAAGGGCGATTTTTCTTTTCCCGATTATTTTTTTTACTCGTTTTATATCGGCTGGAAAACCGATTAAGTGCGTAAGAAAAATTGCTCTTGTTTTATCGGTGATTTTGGTCGCTAATTCATCATAATCAAAAGAAAAATCTTCTAAATTAATGTCGACAAAAACCGGTTTTAGCCCGAACTGAATTACCGTCGAAATATCGGTTATCCAGGTGACTGTCGGTACAATGACTTCGGCATCACTCGGCCACTGATAAAGATCGCGAAGCAGGTCGAGAATTATCAAATTGGCGGAACTGCCGGAGTTGACAAAGACGCTATAGCGGCAACCCTGCCATTTCGACCAGGTTTCTTCAAATTTCCTTACTTTGGTAAATTGGGTATATCGTTCCGTCGTTTTTAAAAAGTTGATAAGGGTTGCGATTTCTTCATGATTAATGATATTTTCCTGCAGTTTCCAGACAAGCGGTATATTTTTCATATATAAATTTTGATATATTAAAACGGCCCTTTGAACTTATTTTCATAAGTATAAAATGTTTCGTCGCTTAAGTCGGTTGCGGATAATTTAAGTTTTTTTTCGACGGTTTTGATAATAGTTATGGCATTTGGATAAAAGCAGTCTTCCAACGATCTGGTTGTCGGTGTCGGTGTAAAGGCGAAGCCGAGACGTGTAACCGGTGATTTCAGGTCGGTAAAACACTGCTCGGAAACGCGGGCCGCCACTTCGGCGCTGAAGCTGCAATTTAACCAGTCATAATCCGCCACAATCAAATGGCCGGTTTTTTTTACCGACTGGTAAATAATGTCATAATTAAGGGGGGAAATGGTTCGCGGGTCGATAATTTCGATATCCAAACTCTGTTTTTTTTCCAGGATTTCCGCGGCTTTTAAAGCATCGATATTCATCCAGGAAGTGGCGACAATCGTTAAATCTTTTCCGGAGCGGAGGACGTTGGGTTCGCCGATAGGGATTTGGAAGTTGTCATCCGTTGGTACATCGCCGACCGTGTCGTATAGCCAGCGATGTTCTAGGACAACAACCGGATTATCGTCGCGGATCGCCGATATCATCAAGCCTTTGGCATCAGTCGGGCGTGTCGGCATAACTACTTTTATGCCGGGCAAATGGGCAAGGATGGAATGAATGCTTTTACTGTGCTGCGCTCCTTGTCCCCAACCGCGGCCCATGACTGCCCGGATAACCAGTGGAATTTTTATTTTACCGCCGCTTAAATAACGGTAACTGGAAATTATATTAGCGATTTGATTAAGGCAAAGATACATGAAATCGGCCCTGATATGAATAAAGATCGGCCGTAATCCGCTAATCGCTGCCCCTACTCCGAGGCCGGTCATCGCATCTTCCGAGAGCGGAGTTCCAAAGCACCGTGAAGCGCCGAATTCTTCCACCAATCCTTTCGTACTACCGAAAATTCTCTTGTGATCGGATACGTCTAATCCGTAAACAAAGACATTTTGGTCATGGCGCATCTCCTGGGCAATCGCCGTATTGATCGCTTCCCGGTAAGAAATAACAGTTGTTTTATTCATAAAATATATCGGTATATAACTCATCAATTGCGGGAAGAAGTTTTTTTCTTGCCAAACGGACGCTATTTTCAATTTTTTTATTTATATTGTTCTCGATAGTTTGAATAATTTTCTCATCGCAACCGGATTTGACTAATTTTTTTCGCTGGAGACTGACAGGATCTATTTTGAGCCATTTTTCGTATTCCTTTTTTGACCGATAACCGAAATTGAAGTCCTGGTTAACGCCGACATGTTCCAGGTAACGATAATATTTCAGATGCATGAAAACCGGTTTAGGAGAAGTTGACAGAAGCTTGATCGCTTTTTTCGTCAGCTTATAGATAATTTCCGCGTCGGTCGATTCGCTTTCAAGAACATGGCAATTGAACCGGGAAATGACTTGGACAATAGACCGGTAGCCATGTCTTTCGCTGATATGGGAGTGAATGGCGTAGCCATTGTCTTCACAGACAAATATAATCGGTAATTTTTTCAGGCAGGCGAAATTGATGCTTTCCCAAAAAGCGCCTTCATCGACAGCCCCGTCACCAAAAAAAACCGTCACCAGCCGGTTATTTTTTTTATACCGGTTGGCAAAAGCGGCGCCGACGGCAACAGGAATCATACTGGCGACAATGGCCGATGTCCCTAGTACGCCATGTTCCGGTGACATGATATGCATTGAACCGGCTTTGCCTTTGGAAAGACCCGATTTTTTTCCGAAGAGCTCGGCAAAAAAATCATCCGTTTCTCCGGTCTTAGCCAAATAAATGCCGTGATTCCGGTAGCTGCCAAAAATCTGGTCAGTTGATGACAAGGCGTGACAGACGCCGGTGGCGATCGCTTCTTCGCCGATAGCCAGATGGGTCGGCATTTTTATTTCGTCATGAGGGTAGATCTGTATGATTTTTTCTTCAGCCGACCTTATAAGAAATAACGATTTATATAAATCCAAGTTTAAATTATTCATATGAGAGCGGTAATTTGCCGGGACATTTCCGCTGATGAATATCCGTGCTTTTTTCTTAAGTATTCCTGGCTGCCGATTTCTTTCAGATAGAGATCCCTGACCCCGAAACGTTTAAAAATAATAACCGAGCGGTTTTCGCTGACGACTTCGGCCACCGCGCTTCCCAGGCCGCCGATTATATTATGATCCTCGACCGTAAAAATAGCCCGTCTTTTTTTTATTCTGGCGCGGACCGCATTTTCATCCAATGGCTTAACCGTATGCATATGGATGATTTCCGTACTGATGCCTTTTTCCTCAAGCAAAGCGGCTGTTTTTTCCACCTCGGTAAGGACGGTGCCGGTAGATATAATGGTAATGTCTTGACCAGGTTTAACAATGAAGGCCTGGCCGAATTTCACCGGAAAACCAGTGGCCGGCATCGGTTCCTTGCCTCGGCCGATCCGGATGTAGGCCGGTCCTTTGATCTCCAGCATCTGTTTTGTTAGGGTGCCGGCATCCAACGGATTGGCCGGGCAAACGACTTTCATATTCGGCAGCGTCCTCATGACGGCGATGTCTTCAATTGAACAGTGGGTATTGCCATAACGGCCGTAAATGAGGCCGCCGCCGACACCGATGACGGTGACGTCAAGATTGGGATAACAAATATCGGATTTGATCTGTTCAAAACATCTCATGGTGATAAAGGGTGTTATCGAATAAATAAAGACTTTTTTTCCGCTTAAGGCCAAACCGGCAGCCACTCCGGCCATGTTTTGCTCAGCGACGCCGGCATTGAAATATTGAGAACACAAAACCGTTTTAAATTCGTTTTCTTTTACATGGTTTAGGTCGCCGGTCATAAAATAAATATCTTTATTTTTCAAGGCGGCATCATAGATCGTTTGGATGACGGCAAATCTCATAAGTGTGACGATAATTCGGTAATGGCTTTTTGGTAATCGTCAAAAGTCAGCGTTTTTCCGTGCCATTCGTATTTATTTTCCATGAAAGAGACTCCTTTTCCTTTTACCGTTTGCGCGATTATTGCCATTGGTTTGCCCTGGTGAGGTTTGTGTAAAGCGCGAATAAGTTCTTTGAAGTTATGTCCGTCGACTTTTTGGACGGCCCAATTAAAGGACGTCAGTTTTTTTTCGATCGGTGACAAGTCAAGGACATCGGCTGATTTTCCGAGAATCTGCAAATCATTTTTATCCATTATTAACGTCAAGTCATTAATTTTATGGAAACCGGCAAATAGAATCCCTTCCCAAATTGAGCCTTCGCAGGCTTCGCCGTCTCCGATGAGGACGTAAGTATTGGCGTTTGTTTTTTCCTGCCGCGCGGCGACTGCCATACCGATGCCGACCGATAACCCGTGCCCGAGGGAACCGCTGGTTGCTTCGATTCCTGGTAAAGACCCTAAAGTGACGTGTGCTGCCAGTAAACTGCCATCTGCCATGAATTCTTTGAGCCTGTCGCCATTAAAGTATCCCCGTTCGGCCAGGACCGCATACAGGGCGGAAGCGGCATGACCTTTACTTAAGATAAGTTTATCCCTTTTTTTCATTGATGGATTGCGGGGATTGATATTCATAATTTCAAAATAGAGAACGGTAAGAATATCAACGATATCGAGCGAACAGCCGATGTGACCTCCGTTTGCCCGGTAGGACATTTCGATTATTTCCCTGCGGATATTATTGGCGTGTTTGGCCAATTCGTCGATTTTCATAATTATGGCCGGATATTGTTAAACCACTCCGAAGTGGCGGATAAGCCGGCTTCGAGCGGGACAAATTGTTTTTTCTTAAACTCATTGCGGTATCTTTCGTTGCTCAAAGCAGAACGGGCCGGTGTTCCGGAAATTTTTTTCTCCCGAATAGTATTGCTCAATTTTGCATGATTAGCTTTGGCAATAATTTCCGCCAGCCGGCGAATAGTGACAGTATCCGTTCCGCAGACGTTATAAACATTGTCTTTACCGCTTAGTAAAATATTAAGAAGCATTTCCACCGCGTCGGAAATAAAACAGAGCGTTCGTTGGGCCCGGCCTTCGTCCATCATGACGATTTCCCTGGTAGCTTGGGCTTTTTTGATGAATTCGCTATACACCCGCTGGTCGTCATATTTGACGCCGGGGCCGTAGCAAATCAGCAGGCGGGCAATTTTAACCGGCAGCGATTTGCTAAATAAGAAACAAATCGTTTCGGCCAGCCGTTTCGATTCGGCGTATATGGCTCTTTCGGAAAGGGTGTTGACGTACCCGTAATACGATTCGGCGGTCGGGACGTGTTTCTCATCCGCCTCGCCGTATATTTCCGCCGAGCTGGGATAAAGAAAAACGGCGTTATTTTTTTTGGCCAGCTCAAGAAGATCGAACAATACATGAATATTAAGTTCCACCGTTTCCCGCGGGTGAGAGAGGAATTTTTTCGGTTGGGCGTAGGTCGCCAGATGGATAAGATAATCGAATTTGGTATGGTCCGGCAGTTTTTTCCGGCTCAAATCCTGGCGGATGTATTTAATACATTTTGACCGGGGCATCCATTTTTCAATTTCCGACCTGACGATACCGATAATCCGGGTATTGAGTCCATAATTTTTATTCAGGAAATCGAGGTAAACAATAAGGTTTGATCCGATTAGTCCGCTGGCGCCCGTAATGAGAAATGCCTTGTTTTTTAGTTGCTGCAGGTTTTTGATTTGGGTCTTCCGATAAAACGGCGTCATTATTTCCTGCAGGTTTTTCATACGAAATTAAATTGTATCATTTTCTTTATTTTTTTCCAGCCACATAAATCATCGGCCAGAAAAGAGGCGAGTTTTTAGCCAGGAATATTGCCAGCCGGCGCAGAAATTTATTTTTAAGGTAATCAAAATCCAGTTCGCAATCGAATTGCCCGGTTTTGGCCCCGGAGAATCCGGCCTGCCGGTGGATTTTTTCCAGATAGGACCGGGTAAACGACAGTTCGTAACCGAAGCGCATATGCCGGCCGCCGAGAATTTTCGTATGGAAAAAAGTAAAAGCCGCTTCAAGCCACGGCAACCGGGGAATATTGCCCCAGATCTGGCGGTAAGTCAGCGAACCGATATTCAGATAAGGAACGGTATTGTATGCCACGCCCCCTTTTTTGAGTACACGCCGCAATTCTTTTACGGCGGAAAAGGTATCCGGGAAATGTTCGATGACGCCGGCGCCATAAAGCAGATCAAAAGAGTTTTTCTTAAACGGCATATCCAGGACGTTACCGCAAACAAGGAGATAATTTTTTATTCCTTCCTGCTTAAATACCGTTTGGGCTAATTTCAGCGCCTCGATCGACATATCGATCCCTACAACCGGATAGCCGAGTTTTGCCAGATGGCGGCCAAAGTAAAAAGTGCCGCACCCGATTTCCAGGAAAACATTCTCTTTTTTTAGCCGGTGATGTTTTTCGATCTGGCTCCGGACAAGTGAAAAAAACTTCCTGTCCAAAAAATCCAGTTCTCCGGCGATATTTTTTTGGGCATCATGCCTGTATTTTTCATTCCATTTTTTTTGCGATAATTTCATGCCGGATTCGTTAATTTTATAAGAAAAATCCGGTATGCCGCCGTTTATTCGGTAGGTTTGTTTGCAGTATTTGCAGTAAAATTTTCCGGGTTTGGTTATCAAGTCGTTTTTACACTGCGGACAGCATAATAGCCGGTACAGGTTTTTATCCATTTTTTTTCTTGATAACTATCAGTAAATAAGAGCCGAAAAGTCTTTTGCTGAAAAAATAGCCGATATTGGCCAGCACGGTTGAAACGAAAAATACCGACCGGAACAGTATCCCTTTGCCATGGAATTTTATTTCCGGCGGAATATACTTTATTTCCTTGATTTCGAAATTAAACCGGTCAATCAGTGTTTTCAGGTTTTTCTCATCGAAATAATAGACGTGTGTTGGGTCTTGGGTCTGGTTAAAAACGACTACGATGGTATAAAGAAACAATGAGGAAATATTGGGAGTTGTCAGAATGGCCGTACCATTTTTTTTCAAATATTTTTCTACGGATTGTAAAAATAATCCGGGATTGTTCAAGTGTTCAATCAATTCGCCGGCAATGATGCAATCGAATAGGCAGTCCAGTTTAATTTTTTCGGCATTCATTGCATATGTTTCGAACCCTTTTTGCGCCAGTTTTTGCAATTCGCGTTGATTGGTGTCGATGCCGATAATTTTTTGGCTTTTTATTGCCAGTTCGCGATGAATATGGGGATTTTGGGCGCAGCCGATATTGAGAACGGTGACATTGTTTGGAACAAGTTTCAGCAACTCTTTAATACGGATATCTTTCATGGAAAATGTTCGTATAACTTTTTTAACCATTTAATTTTATCCATTTTTTCGGCCCAAGCAAGAGCATTTTGGCTTTTGGTCAGATACAGTTTTTTATTTTCGATCAACTGCCCGATCACCTCCGCCATTTCGGCAGGTGAATTATAGACGAAACCGGCGTTGTTTTTTATAACTTCTTCCGCCGTCGCATACACGTTGTCGCAAACGATAGGCAAACCGGCTGCCGCATATTCCCGGATTTTGAGCGAATCGGCATAAGACATATAGGAAGAATTTTTTTTATAGCAGGTGATGCCGATATAACTTTTGGCGACTTTCTCTATTGATTGTTTGTAGGGTAAACCGCCTTCAAAAACAAGATTATTTTCCAGATTATTTTCGCGAAATAAATCGATATTTGATTTTTCGACGGTGCCGATGATACGGAGTATCGCTTTCGGATAATGTATTTTCAGGCGCGTTAAGCCATCGATAAGCGTGTCGATATCGACCTGATCCTTAAAAATTCCGGCTGTCATTACTAATGAAAAACGATCTTTTTCGGTCGAAGGATATTTCGGAATATTGCGATATTCTGGAGAATTGGGAAGCAAAAAAAAACGATTGTGAAACCGAACCGGAACCATTTTTTCCGCCTGCCGCATCATTTTTGGACTGACAAGAGTCGTTTTATCGGCGTGAGTAAGGGCAAATCGATATAAAGATTGATAAATTTTATCCAGCAAAAAATTGCCAAAGCGTGAATGGGAATAATCGGTAGAATGGAATTGGATGGTTTGCGCCAATTTCATTTTTTTTAGAAGATAACAGGAAAAGAAGTTTAGGGGGTCGGATGCGACAGCCAGCGCAAACTTTTTATTCATTTGCTTGACCCAGGCGATATTAGCCAAACATTCCTCAAACCATAAAAACGGCGGTTTCGTAAAGGCCCGATGGGTTTTTGAATATCCGTTAGCCGTTAGAGTTGACGGATGGTTGATTTTATCGAAAGGGTGTTCGATTAACGCAATACGGTTATTTTTTGAAAGGAAAGCGATAATATGATCGATACCTCCTTTTTTCGGATGGCCGTTAAAGTATAACCGGTGGGCGATAAATAATATATTTTTATTATTCATGGCGTTTGTCAAAATGGTTCAGCCATAATGTGAAAAGCAGGCTTTTCCATAAAATCCACTCCCTTTGCCATTTAAAGGCCGGTATTGTCGGTCGCGAATCAATCAATCGGCCAAGATTTTCCCGGCCGTAATATTCCAGAAGATAATCGTTCTTCAGAATAAGTTCTTTATCTGCTTCCAGTCCTTTACCCAGGAGGTCATAAACCGGCATCATACCGCCCAGTTTTTTCCGGTTCCGGATATGATCCGGTAAATATTTTTCGGCGATACGGCGCAGAATGTATTTTTCGTTGCTTTTCCGGGGATCGGCTATGGATGAACGTAACAGATAATCGGCCGGCAGGCTGGCGGCCAATTGGACGACCCGGTAGTCCATATAAGGGGCGCGGGCCTCGATCGAGGCGGCCATCGTACCCTTGTCGACCTTCATGCAATAATGATTGGGTAAAGAGTAGCTGATTTCGTAATCTTGTATCTGCCGGAAAAAACTTTGGCCATTGGTTTCCCGGAGTTTCCGGTTTAGGAAACCAGCGTAGCGAAAAAAACGGCGGTCAGGCAATTGCCGGGCAATGGCGTAATAATACAGCCCGCTTTTCCAAGCATCCGGTAGCCGGCGGAAAGGATACTGCGAAAGCTGGAACCAGGAATATCCGCCGAAAATTTCATCCGATCCTTCACCGACAAGGACGACTTTTACGCCCAATTCTCTTATTTTCCGGGATAACAGGTAAGTACTGAACAGGCCGCTGTCGATCGTCGACAAATCGTCGTATATGGCAATATGCGATTTAAGCTCCCGGTAAGTATCGCCAATTTCCAGCGATAAATCCGTATGGTCCGTTTTCCAATATTTAGCGACCGCATGGGCATATCGTGTTTCATCGATAATGGAATTTTTAAAGGCAATGGTGATAGTTTTTACCGGCCGGCCGGAATGTTTGGCGGCTAAGGCCGTGATAAGAGACGAATCGAGACCGCCGGACAAAAGAATACCGAGAGGGACGTCGGCGACCAGCCTTTTCGTGACCGAATCGACAAGCAGATCTTCCAGTTTGTTTTGCGCTTCCTGGAAACCGATATCTGCCGTTTTATGGCGCAATTCCCAGTATTTTTTGATAACGAATTTTTTGCCGGGACGGATTTGCAGGTAACTGCCCGGTGGAACCTTATATACATTTTTAATAATCGTTTTTTCATTATCCGGCAGGTACGGAAATCCCATCCACAGATCGAACATTTCATCGTCGATCGAAAAGCGAAAGTCACGGAGTTTGAAGAAAGCCTTTGTTTCGGAGGAAAAAGCAAAATAATCTTTATTTATATAATAATAAAGCGGTTTTTTACCGATCCGGTCCCGCGCCAGAAAAGCGTTATTCTTCTTTTTGTCGTAAATGCAAAAAGCAAACATCCCGTTAATTTTCGTCAGGAGTTTTTCCATCCCCCACTCCTCATAGCCGTGGATCAGCACTTCGGTATCGGTGCTTGATTTAAAACAATGTTTAGAATTTAGCTTTTTTTTTAGTTCTAAATAATTGTAAATTTCTCCGTTAAAAATAATCCAAACCGTGTTGTCTTCATTAGACATTGGTTGATGTCCTTTTGGTGAAAGGTCAATTATGCTAAGCCGCCTAAAACCAAGCGAAATATATTCATCTTTGAAAAAACCCGAATCATCTGGTCCGCGATGCAGTATTGTTGAAAGACTCTTGCTAATATCGATATTAGAATTCCCAATGGTTCCGACTATTCCACACATATTTATATATTCTTTTTTTTGATGATGTTTCTGTAATACCAGCGAATTGTTTTTTGTACGCCATCTTCGAGTTTTGTCTTCGGCGTCCATTTAAAAATCTTTTTCATTCGATTAACATTCCCTATTTTATAGGGAGCTCCGTCAGGTTTAGATAAATCAAATATAAGTTTTCCGTTATATCCCACTATTTTTTTAATCATATAGGCGAGATCCTTGATTGAAATACCGACTCCTTGGCCTATATTTATTGGTTCGAGTATGGGATTTATCGACAGTGATTTTATGAATATTTCAACACAGTCATCAATATAAAGCCATTCCCGTATTGGTTTTCCACTTCCCCAGACGATGACTTCAGGTAAATTATTTTCTTTGGCCGAGACGATTTTTTTTATTAATGCTCCCAAAGCATGAGATCTTACTTCGTCAAAATGATCACCCGACCCGTACATATTTGGAATTAAAAGGTTAACAAAGTCTAGTCCGTATTGTTTATTATAGGCATACGATTGTACCCACGTTCCTTTTTTTACAAATCCGTAGGTTAATACGGTTGGATTGAGGGGACCGTCCCACCATTCTTCTTCTCTAAAATCTTTGTCCACTGCGTCCGGATAGGAGCAATTGGAAATGGGATTGATGAATCTTTTGACGTTGTATTTCCGTGCACAATCTATCAGATAGGTATTAATAAGAACATTATCATAAAAAATTTGACCCATGTAATCGAGACCGAACTTTATTCCTCCAATAAACGTAGCGCAATTAATAACAATATCGGGTTTTTCTTTGGAAAAATATTTCTCCAGCTGATTTTTTTCCCGAAAATCTACACCTAGGCTTTTCGCCGTTCCTACAAAATTGTAATGATCTCTTTTTAATCTTTTTATCACTCTTTTCCCCAAAAATCCAGTACAGCCAGCAACAAATATTTTCGCCGATTTTGTGTTTTTCATCGATTTAATAAATAAGTAATACCTACTAAAAACCGTAAAAAAAACATGCCAAGAACCAGGTGGGGAGATGTGATTATTTTTCCCCATTTCTTATTTTCTATAAATACTTCAGCATATCTGTATTTAACACCAAACTGTTTTACTATATCTGGATCTTTACGTCCCCACTTATTTATATAGTTTTCAAAGCTTTTAGTATAGTAGGATTTTTTTTTAAGATAATTACTTAAATTAAATTCCGACTCATTGTGATAGATTACAGATTTAATTATATCAACTTTTCCCTGTGATCGTATTTTTTTGTCCAGATCCCAGTCTTCCGGTCCGGACATGGTTTCGTCAAAACCGCCGACTGAGATGAAATCTTTTAGTCTGATGAAGCGAACGGCATCAATCACTGTCCCGCCATAAAAACTTCTTTCAAATCGCCTAACTTTTGACCAGTAACTATCGCCCACAATTATTTCCGGGACATACAAGCCGACAATTTTATAGTCTTTTTGACAGCGGCTAACGCATTCGGATATCGCTTCGGGAGATAAAACCATATCGGCATCGAGATATAAGTAATATATTCCTTTTGCCTTTTTGGCGCCGAAATTGCGTTGAGCTGACCGTTCGGGTCCGCAGTCGTAAATTTTATCAGTAAATTTTTTAGCGATCGCTTTGGTTTTGTCGGTCGAATGATTATCAACGATAATAATTTCGATTTTACCTGACGGATAGGTCTGTTTTTTTATTGACTTTAGGCAATTTGCAATATGCCTTTCTTCGTTTTTAGTGGTGATAACTACCGAAACCGTCGGTAAATTTGTTTTCATGAGGGTTGATGATTTCTTAATGAATTAGCTAAAACGGAATATGTTTTTTTCGATTTTAATGTCTTAAACATTATAAGAAGAATACCGATAGAACGAATGCTGGACATAAAAATAATAAAAATAAATGCAACTGGCAATTGATTAATTATAATGCCGATAAAAAGCGCATAGCTTATGGTAAAACAAAATTTAGTCAAAGAATTATTGTGGACATACAGCAAATTATAAAGCAATAAATCAATGGTTCCGGGACGGTGTTTCGATGTGCGCATTATTTTTTCAATTTCCGGATAACGCGCAAAATCAAGATGAAAAATTTTGTCGAATTCGTACTGCAAAACCGTTTGGAAAAAGTAAACGGAATAAAATATTATTGTCAATAAGAAGTTTTTGTTCGCATAAAGTAGACTACCAAGAACAATCAGCATCAGAATGCGGTCGAGGGTATGATCGATCAGGCTACCAAAGGGTTTGGTACTGGCCGGTAGTTTATATAATTGGGCTAATGCGCCGTCTACCCAGTCCAAAATGGCAAGAGTCATATACAACAACAGGCCAATGACATTATATAGATATTGGCCCCGGCTGAAAAAATAAATACTGACCGGGGCGGCGACCAGAAACCGGAAAACCGTAACCGGCAGCGGTTTTATTTTTAGTTTATATAGGATCCGGGCGCCCGCCATGGCCGAATTTTCACCCAGATTTTCAAAGTAATTAATCATTTTTTGCAAATAACGTAAAACAGACGGACAAAACGCGTCGGGCCAAAAATTAGCGCTAATATTTTTTCGATAGTAAATAGAAAATCAGCCGACATTTGGTTATCGCTCCAATCGTAAAACGTATCCAATAACCGTGAACTACCGATAATCCGACAGTTGGAAAAACCGGCCTCACCGACGATTTTTTTTAACTCATTATACCCGATTTCATTACCCAGCCAGCCCTTGCCGTTAATTAGTTTGGGAATGGCAACTAATGAATCGATATTCGGATAGGTGAATATCAAAATGCCGCCGTCATTCATCGAGCGGCGGATATTTTTCAAAATTGTTGTTAATTGTGGATAATACGACAGGACGCGGTAGGCTGTAACCAAATCGAACTCATCCCAGTTTTTCGGCAGGGGTTTGAGGATATCGTGGACTTTAAGGAGCTTAACTCGTTTGCTATTTCTGTATTTTTTTTGACAGTAATCGATCATTGTCCGGGAAATGTCGGTTGCGTAATGGGTGACCCGATGACGGATTATTTCATCACTGATGCGGCCGGTGCCGATACCAATATCCAGCGTTTTTATTGCCTTATTTTTATTTTTAAATACTTGTTTAACCAAATCCAGTTCCCAGGCACTCAAACGTTTTTTAGCGACCGACTGCCAGGAGCGGCCGTAAGTCTCTCCCCGCTTATCCCAATAGTTAGCGACGGCTAACGAATGCCCATTTGAATCCGTCATACATTCCTTTATAAAAATTGATAAGGGCGGAAAAATCACCGTAACGGACTGCTTGGTAAGTATAAATCAAAAACCAGGCAGGATAAAGTGTGGCGAATAATGGAAAATACGGCGAATTTTTTTTCATGAAAATAATTTTATTGCGGGCGGTAAAATAACTGCGCGACAGCCAGCGCCGTTTACTTGTTTCCTTATCCAGTAACGGAAATTTATGATAGCAGACGGCTTTTGGCGTATACATTATTATATAACCAGACTGTCTGACGCGATAAGAAAAATCGGCATCCTCGTATGATGTGATATATGTGTCATCGTATAATCCGATTTTATCAATCACCTCTTTTTTGATTAAAAAATTAGCCGGCGCGATCGGCACTTTTTCGACTTTATCATATTGTCCCCGGTCCGGGCCTTCCCGGGAAAAATTCTGTCCGGTAATCATGTTGACGCCGGTACCGGCGGACCAGATGACTTTTTTATTTTCCCAGTAATATATTTTAGGGGTGACGACGCCGATCATCTGATCGGATTGTGCTAATTTAATCATGGTGGCAAGCATGCGGCGATTGAGAATGTTGTCATGATCGACTAACCAGACAAAATCGCCATGGGCGTATTTTATTCCCCGATTGGTCCCACCGGTAACGCCTAAATTTTTGACATTACGGATAAGCTTTATTTGAGGAAATTTTCGTTTGATGAATTCGGCGGTACCATCGGTTGAACCATTATCGACAACGATAATTTCCAGATTATAGTATGTTTGTGTGACAATCGAATGAAGACACTCCACCAATGTATTTTTTAAATTATAGGTAGGAATGATGACGGAAACAAGCGCGGATTTTGCCATATATCAAAACGATGCCAAGATATCGGCAATTTTTTTAGCTGTTTCCTTATCTACCCAGTAGCCGATAGGAATGCATAATTTTTCATCGTTAAATTTCCTGACTCCCGGAAGCGGTCCACGATTATATTTTTTGAAAAGAGGATAAATATCGTTCCTGATATGGGCTTCGCCGCTGTCTATCCCCTCTTCCTTCAACTTTTTCCAAAGCTTCAACCGGTTTTTTTTGTTACTGCAAAGGACGGTAAACATCCACCAGGAGTTAACGGCGCCGGGATAAACAGAAACCGGTTTTAACGATTTACTTTGTTCCAACGATTTCAAGTATACCGCCGCTTGCTGTTGCCTTTGTTGCAAAAGCTTGGTGAGATATGGTAATTGGCCCAAACCGATGGCCGCCGTGACATCATTCATATGAAATTTATAACCGGCTTCTTTAATCGGGTAATCCCAATATGTTTCCTTGATAAGCCGACGATCGCGGTCAATCCCATACCAACGCAGCGCTTTCGCCCGGTGCCAGTCATGACGGGTTTTAGTCGTCAAAATGCCACCGTCAACCGTATTGATGATTTTGATCGCCTGCAGGCTGATAATGACATAATCGGAATGGGAACCAATTGGTTTATCATTGTAGCAGGCTCCTAACGCTTGCGCGGCGTCTTCAATTACCTTAATTTTATATTGTTTACCAATTTTATTTATCTTGTTTAAATCACAGGGGTTGCCGCCCCAGTGAACGACCATGATTGCTCTAGTTTTTTTGGTAATTTTTTTTTCAATGTCATTCGGATCAATACTGCCATTGGCCGGGTCGATATCCGCCCAGACAATATCTGCCCCCTCATTGATGATTGGCTCATTGGTGGCGGTGCAGGTCATGGGAGTGGATATGACTTCCCCGCCTTTAACATTGGCTAGTCGTAGAGCAAGATGGATGGCGGCAGTAGCATTGTTAACAGTCAAAACATTATCTGTCCCCAGCCGGGAAGACAAGGTTTTTTCGAACTCCTTGACTTTTTGTCCTTCGCCGATCCATGATGTCTTAAGAACGCTCGTTGCGTTGGCGATCGCCTCTTTCGACATGAACGGCAGAAATAACGGAATCATGGTGAATGAAGTATACCGGATTGCCTGGTGAAAATAAATACCGTTGCCGATCCGGGGATATGTAATGTCCGACACAAATTTTCCATTAATATTACAAATCTTTCACTAATTCCTTGACCGAAAATTATCCGTATGTGATCGTAAAGACTGTTTATGATATAAAAATAATTCGTTTGACTGGTGGCAACAATATTAAGCGGTTGAAGCAGGCTAAGTAGTTTTTTATCCGATATGAATTCCTGATTTTGTCTTTGGGTTAATATTGTTGCCAACCAAAAAAGCGACGGCTTGTG
The DNA here is from genome assembly GCA_021787635.1 of bacterium. Taxonomy (GTDB): domain Bacteria; phylum Patescibacteriota; class Microgenomatia; order UBA1406; family GWC2-37-13; genus JAJYIQ01. The sequence goes on from JAJYLO010000010.1 coordinate 18,853, forward strand.
CAAATTCATAATAATTAAGACGCCGTCCGGTTTCAAAATCCTTTTTAGTTCGGTGGCGATCGTCTTTTTTGTATTTTTATTCACCATATGCAGGGTATTTATGACAGAGATAATGTCGAAACTTTTGTCGGGAATCCGTTTCAACTGCTGATTATTGGCATCATCGATAATACTGGTAAAATCCACTGCCAATTTGGCCGCCTGTTTTTTGGCCAATAGAGCATCATTTTTATCGATATCCAATCCAATTATTTTTTTAATATTCCAGCGTTTGTAAAGGGCAATTGCCCGTCCCCGGCCGATTCCGATATCCAACAGGGTTTTGTTTTTAAAGTTCAGGTTTAATCGCGCGACCGTATCGTTGACCAGCATCATATAATTCCTGATCCATAAATATAAATAGCTATTTCTGGCATTGGCGTCAAAATCGAAATCCATATTATTTACCATATCTTTTTTAGCTTATCGACAAGAAACACTAGTAACCGGTGGGGTATGATAAGAGTACCTAAGCTGTAAAACCAGAACTTGGGATTAATTAGGTTGACCGGATGAAGCTTGACTAAAATGGTTATTTCCCGCAATAAATTTTTATAAGTGCTGTAGTTTTTTATCTGAACCAGACCGACGAAATGAGTAGCGATCTGATCAATTCCCCACTGTCTGACCGGAGCATATTTTTTTTCCGGATAAACGGCGTTAAACATTTTTACCCAGCTGACGGTTGGCGAAATGTCATATACACGGGGATTAGTTCGCGTCTGACTGGAAACGATCCGGACAGCAACGGTATAATCTTTTAAAAACATTATTTTATGATTTTTAGTAATTGCGGCAAAAGGATAAATGTGGCTGGGGAAAATTTCTTCATGGAAACCGGTGTTTAAATATTTTCTCCGGTAGGCCAGACCGGAAAGCTGGCCCAGGGATTCGAAAATTTTTTGCGTTTCCTTTTTACCGTCGAGGACGGCAATCTTCCGGTCGTTTTTAGCATCGAAAGGTAAAACGCGTCTGACAGCTAATTTATAATTTTTATCGAACCAATAATAGGGACGGGTGACGACGCCGATTGTTTCGTCTTGGAACGCTTTGACTGTTTTTTCCAAAGCGGCGGGCAATAAAATATCGTCCTGTCCCATGAGAAATAGAATTTCTCCACCGGCTTTTTTGGTTAATTGCTGCAAATTCCGGCCGTAGCCGAGATTTTTTTTGTTTTGATAGACGCATATCCGCTTGTCACGAAATTGCCTGATGACGCTTATGGTGTTGTCAGTTGAACAATCATCGCCAATAAGTATTTCCCAATCGTTGAATTTTTGATTGCGGATACTGTCAATGGTATCGGCAATCCATTGGCTGCCATTATAAGCCGGCATGCAAATTGTTACTTTTGGTTTTGACATAGGATTTTAGACTCTCTTTCGGCCGTTTTTTTCCAGCTGAAGCGCCGGGCATTAGCCAGTGCTTCTTTTGACAATTGGCAATAATAATCATGATCGGTTAACAACCGGATAACCGCCTCGGCAAATCTTTTTGTATTCCCCATCGGGATTTTTATCATGCCTTCCGGAAAGACTTCCGCAAAAACCGGCAGGTCCCAGGCGACGACCGGCAATCCCATGGCCTGCGCTTCCAGGGGGGCAATGCCGAAACCTTCCTCGTGGCTTGGACACAGGAATATCCTGGCCGTTTTGATTGTGTGGACCGCTTTTTTATCGGGCAGAAAGCCCAATAACTCAATATTATCTATTTTCTTGAGGATATTTTTATTCCCTTTGCCGACGACCGCCAATTTGGCTGAAGGGATTTTTTGGTTGACGATATTCCATATCGTTTCCAGGTCTAAAATTCCCTTATGCGGTTTCAGCTGGGCCATATATACGGCATCGTATTTGATTTTGCCATTTGCCGGAACAGATGATAGATAACCGTTATCAATCCCCAGGTGGTTAACGATAATCTTATTGGAATCAAAACCCAGCACTGACAGTTGTTGTTTGAGCAGGTGGTTGTCGACGATGATCATATCCGCGGCTCGCCTGAGGAAAAAAAAGCTGAACCGTTGCAAAAGATTGGGGAAAACCCGTTTCGCGGGAATGACATGAAAGACGTGCTGCACCCAGCGGATTGGCCGATTTTTCATTTTCAGGAATGCGATCGGCAGGACATCGGGAAAATAATCGGAGGTTCCAAGCAAGACGCTATTTTTATTTATTTTCAGATCAAGGAAAAAAGCGCGAAGCGTCCGTTTGAGATAAATAGCTATTACGTGATTGAATCTATTTTCTGTGGATATGAGATAGTATTCGGCTCTGATGCCGTTTTCCGTCAGCAGTTTTTTTCCTAACCGGGAAGTGACGACTTGCCAACGGATATTCGGCAGTCTTTTGGCGATTTCCAAAAAAACGGTATCGCCGCCGGTTTTACCGTAAGAATAAGCGTTCATAAAGGCAATGACTTTATTATTCGTTTTCATTTTTGAAAAAAAATTGCCGGAGATGATTCAGGCCGACTATCGAGCGTATAAAATATAAGCCGATGGTTAGCTGCAAAGCGCTGATAAAATACCGCCATTTCCCGTTTTCGACATAAACAGTGAAATAGCGATAAACAAGTCCGAATTGTTTCTTTATATCGGGATCACCAGTTCCCCATTTGGCAATATATTCCTTGAAAGATTGGGAATAATTTGATTTTTTGGAAAAATAAGTAGCCATTTTCAGGTTTTCTTCATGATGATACAGTTTGTTTCTGGTGATCGAAATTTTATCGGTTAACAGTTTTATTCTTTTAGTGAAATCCCAATCGTCCGGGCCGAAGCGGATGTTTTTGTCGTCGAACCCGCCGACTTTTTGGTACAGTTTTTTGGTAACGATTCGGACGGCGTCGATGCAAGTCGCGTTGTAGAAACTGCGCTCGAAATTGCGGATTTTGCCGAAAAATCCCTTACCTTTTATTACT
>JAJYLO010000011.1 GCA_021787635.1 bacterium
ATTGATTGTCGGCAAACCGGGGACGACATTTTCCGAAGCGAAAAACGTTTTTCACAAATACAAAATCGAAAAATTGCCGCTTATTGATAAAGATAAAAAGCTGGTCGGTTTGATTACCGCCCGTTCAGTCACCAATTACGAAAAATATCCCTATTCGACCAAGGATAAATACGGCCGTTACCGTGTCGGCGCGGCGGTTGGCGTCGTCAACGATTTTATGGAACGGGCGGAGGCGCTTGTTAAAGCCGATGTCGATGTCCTGGTTGTTGATGTTGCTCACGGCCATAATGAAGTGGCGTTGAAAGCGCTGTCCCAGATAAGAAAAAAATTCAAAGACATAGATTTGATCGGCGGCAATGTGGCAACTCCGGAAGGAGCGGAAGATATCATTAAGCGGGGAGCGGATGCCGTCAAAGTCGGCATCGGGCCGGGGGGATTATGCACGACCCGGATTGTTGCCGGCGTCGGCGTACCGCAGTTTACCGCCGTGTCCGAATGCGCCGAAATCGGCCGGAAATACAACGTGCCGATCATCGCCGATGGCGGTACTAATTACCCGGGCGATATCACCAAGGCGCTCGCCGCCGGGGGATCGACTTGTATGTTGGCCGGCTGGTTTGCCGGAACCGACGAAAGCCCGGGCGGCGTCATCATGAGAAAGGGAATGAAATTCAAGGTCCACCGCGGCTCGGCGTCATTTTTGGCGACAGCCGACCGGAAAATCAGACTGGAAAATCACAGTGAAAAGCAATTAAATACAATCGTGCCCGAAGGAGTCGAAGCGCTTGTTCCTTATAAAGGTCATGTGGCTGATGTGATTTATCAACTATTAGGTGCTTTGCGGTCGGGAATGAGTTATTGCAATGCCAAATCGATTTCCGAACTGTGGAAAAACGCCCGGTTCGTCAAAATCACCGATGCCGGTTTCCGTGAAAGCAAGTCGCACAACGTGGAAGAACTATAGATCCATATCGATATATTTTGACTACTTGAATTTTCTTAATTATTTGAGAAAATAATATATGGGTGTCCAACGACTGAACACTTTAAAAAAATTACCCCCCGCCACGGCGGGGTTTTTTGTTGGCTAAATATATGATTGTCATTGTCGATTTTGGATCGCAGACAACGCATCTCATTTCCCGGCGGGTCGCGGAGATGGGGGTAAAAAGCGTTATCGTCGAGCCGGAAAAGGCAATCGAAGAAATCGAAAAACTCCAGCCAAAAGGGATTATTTTATCCGGAGGACCGGGATCGGTTTATAATCCCAAAGATCCAACGGTCGATAAAATAATATTTCAGCTGAATATCCCGATTCTTGGCATCTGTTATGGACTGCAGTTGATGACGCATTTGTTGGGTGGACAGGTCAAGTCAGGGAAAATAAGGGAGTTTGGTCCCGCTTTCGTGCAATTGACAAAAAAACGCGGCCACGGTAATTTGTCAATGTTATTTAACGATCTTCCAAGGCGTTTTCGCGTGTGGATGAGCCACAGTGATGAAGCGGTCAAACTGCCGCCCGGTTTTTGTTACATTGCCTCATCGGAAAATATTCCGGCAGCGGCAATCGCCGATGAGAAAAGAAAAATGTACGGCGTTCAGTTCCATCCGGAAGTCAAACATACGCAGTATGGACAACAAATACTGAATAATTTTATGAAAGAAATCTGCGGGTTAAAACTGAAGAAAAAAGACATTTCTATTAATCAGTTAATTGAAGAAATAAAAAACACGGTTGGAAAAAATAAAGTGATCGGCGCCGTATCCGGAGGAGTGGATTCGACGGTGGCGGCCACTCTGGTCGCGAAGGCGATCGGCCAGCAGTTTTTCCCCATTTATGTAGAGAATGGTTTAATGAGAGTGGGGACAGATAAAGAAATTAAAAAAATTTTTAAGGAGCAATTGGGAATTACGCCAGTTACGATCGATGCCCGGGCAAAATTTTTAAGGAAACTCAAAGGCGTCACCGACCCGGAAAAAAAGCGAAAAATCATCGGCGGTTTATATATCGAATTATTCGAAAAAGCGGCGAAAAAAGTACGGGCAAAATATTTATTGCAGGGGACGATTTATTCCGATGTCATCGAAAGCCAGGGATCAAAACACGCCTCCAAAATTAAAAGTCACCATAATGTCGGCGGCTTGCCGGAAAAATTAGGATTAAAATTACTGGAACCGCTGCGACTATTTTACAAGGACGAAGTTCGGGTAATCGGCAAAAAATTGCACCTGCCTGACGATATTGTTTATAAGCAACCGTTTCCCGGCCCGGGCAATGCCATCAGGATTATTGGTGTTGTCACTGACGAAAGGCTAAGGAAACATCAGCAGGTTGATTCGATATTATTGAGCGAATTGAAAAAAGCCGGTTGGCTGGATAAAGTTTTTCAGTCCTTCCCGGTGCTGACCGGCACGGATAGCACGGCGGTCAAAGGCGATGCCCGGTCTTACGGGGAAGTGATTGCGTTGCGGATTTACCAGTCGGACGATATTATGACCGCCGGCTGGGCCAGAATTCCGTATGATATTTTGCAAAAACTGGCAACAAGAATCGTTAATGAAGTGCCCGATGTGTCACGGGTTGTTTATGATATTACGACCAAGCCGCCGGCGACAATGGAGTGGGAATAATTATGGACAAATTAAAGGAGGAGTGCGGGATTTTCGGCATTTATTGCCCGGGGGAAAAGGTGGCGCGGATTAGTTTTTTTGGGCTTTACAGCCTACAGCATCGCGGTCAGGAAGGGGCGGGAATTACAGTTTCTGACGGCAAAAAATTGAAGACCGTCAAAGGGCTGGGATTGGTATCGTCGGTATTTGACGAAGAAAAAATCGCGTCGCTCAAAGGCCATATTGCCATCGGCCACACCCGCTATTCGACGACCGGCGGCAATACCACCAATAACGTCCAGCCGATTGTTTTTGATTTTCACGACGAGGAAGTGGCGGTTGCCCATAACGGTAACATTGTCAATGCTGCCGATTTAGCTCAAACGTTGCCAAATGTTGATTGGCAATCGTCGACCGATACCGAAGTGATCGGGCGGATAATCAATAAAACACCGGGAAAAAACTGGGGTAAAAAAATTGTTAATGCAATACCACGGTTGAAAGGGGCATTTAGTATGGTGATGGTTACCCGCCGCCAATTATTTGCCTTCCGCGATCCCTACGGATTCCGGCCGTTAGTACTGGGAAAATTGAATGGCGGTTATGTCGTCGCTTCGGAAACATGCGCTTTGGATACGGTCGGTGCCACTTATATCCGCGATATCAAACCCGGAGAAGTCATTGCCATCGGCCGTAACGGTTTACAGGTGGAAGGCCAGATCAAATCGGTCAAAAAATCATTTTGTTTATTTGAATATGTTTATCTTGGCCGGCCGGACAGTGTTTTTAATAAAGAATTGGTCCACCAGGTAAGGCAGCGGTCAGGCGAAATTCTGGCATATGAAGCGCCGGTTAATGCCGATATGGTAGTAGCTATTCCCGATTCCGGCACATCGGCGGCGATCGGTTATTCCAAAGCTTCAAGCATTCCCTTCGGCGAAATCCTCATTAAAAACCGTTATATCGGCCGGACATTTATCCAGCCCGAGCAACGGATTCGGGAATTGGGAGTGAAAATAAAATTCAATCCGCTCAAAAAAATCGTCAAAGGCAAGCGGATCGTTATCGTCGATGACTCGATCGTCCGGGGGACGACGATCAAAAAAATTATCCAGGTATTAAGAAACTGCGGCGCCAAAAAGATTCACATCCGCGTTTGTTCGCCGCCCATTAAATATTCCTGTTATTTCGGTGTCGATACCCCCAAACGGCAAAATCTGATTGCCTCGGAAAAAGAGGTGGCCGAAATCAAGAAATTTATCAATGCCGACTCGTTGGAATATTTAAGCCTGTCCGGACTGATCCGGGCAACCGGGCAGAAAAAAAACGATTTGTGCATCGGTTGTTTTACCGGCCAGTATCCCATACCGATCGACGATAAATTTACCAAAAATATTCTGGAGCAGAAAAATATCGCCGTTCTTATTTCCGATGCCGGGACAGGCACGAATTTACAGGCGATTATTGATGCCGTCAGCGGCGGTCGCTTGAAGGCGAAAATTGCTGTGGTCGTCGCCGATACGAATAAAGCGCCGGGGTTGCTGCGGGCGGCCAAACATAATTTACCGGTTTTAATTGTCGACAAAAAAGATGACCTGGCGGAAATTTTAATCAAAAAATACGGCGTCGATTATCTTTGTCTGGCGGGGTGGAAAAAAATTATTCCCGATAAAATGATTGCCACTTTTAAAAACCGGATATTTAATATTCACCCGGGATTAATTCCCGATACGCTTACCGGTATGGTAAAAAATCCCGACGGAACTAAGGGATTATGGAATAAGGGTAAACTGACGGATAAAGCAATCCAAAATTTTCTCGCCCAAAGAGCGACGTATGCCGGCAGTACCGTCCATTTCCTGTCGACGGAATTTGATTTCGGCCCGGTACTCGCCCGGTGTTTTGAAAAAATATTGCCGGTCGATACGGTTGAATCGCTGTATAACCGGCTGAAGAAAAAAGAGAATGAAATTTACGTGGAGTCGTTGATTAAAGTTTGTAACTAACTGTGTTCATGAAAATATTAATTATCGGTTCCGGCGGACGGGAACATGCACTTGGCTGGAAATTGTGTCAGTCACCCAAAGTGGAAAAAATTTATTTTGCTCCCGGCAATGCCGGCACGGCGATGATCGGGGATAATTTGCCGATTAAAGCGACGGAAATCGATAAATTATCGGATTTTGCCGAAAAAAATAAAATCGGCTTGACCGTGGTCGGCCCGGAAAATCCGTTGTCTTTGGGAATTGTTGACCTGTTTGAAAGCAAAGGTTTGAAAATATTCGGCCCGACAAAATCAGCCGCCAGGCTGGAATCAAGTAAAGCATGGTCATCGCAATTTATGAATAAATATCATATTCCGCAACCAAAATCTTTTGTCTTTCATTCTTATAAAAAGGCTCATGATTTTATTGACGAAATTTCGCGGCCACAGTCAATTGTCATCAAGGCCAGCGGTCTGGCTTTGGGTAAAGGGGTGATTTTACCGGCATCGAAAAAGGAAGCGTTGACAGCCATCAAAACAATGATGGTCGATAAACAGTTCGGTGAGGCCGGACGCGAAATCGTCATTCAGGAAAAATTAACCGGTCCCGAGGTATCGGTCATGGCCATGACCGATGGAAAAACCATCATTCCATTACTGCCGGCGCAGGACCATAAGCGTATTTGCGATAATGACCGGGGACCGAACACGGGAGGGATGGGTGCTTATGCGCCGGTGCCGTTTGTCGATAAGCATTTAATGGGCCAAATTCAAAAAACAATTCTCGAACCAACTATTGTCGGCATGAAAAAAGAGGGCTGTCCGTACAAAGGCATATTGTATGCCGGTTTGATGCTGACGGAAGACGGTCCGAAAGTTCTGGAATACAACGCTCGTTTCGGCGACCCGGAGACACAACCGTTAATGATGCTTTTGCAAACTGATCTTTTGAAATTATTTTTGTCGGTAGTCAACGGAACGCTTGAAAAACAGAAAATCGAATTTCTTCAAGAAGCGGCCGTTTGCGTTGTCCTGGCTGCCGCCGGTTACCCGGGAAAATATGCCAAAGGGGAAACGATATACGGATTAGATAAAAAAACGTATCCGCCGGCGTTTGTTTTTCAGGCGGGTGCTGTTGGCCAAAACGGTCAAACCGTCGTTAGCGGCGGCCGTGTCCTCGGAGTGACGGCCAAGGGAAAGGATCTTAAATCGGCGATCAAAAACGGCTATTCGTCTATCGGTAAAAAAGGTGTTTATTTTAAAAATATGCAATACCGAAAAGACATTGGAGCAAAAGCATGATAAGTCGCATTGAAGTCATTACCAATACCGTTCCCGGCCGTTTATTTGTCTATACGATCGATAAAATTTTTACCGATCAGGAATTGAAAAAAATTGCTGCCGCGTTGACCAATCCGGTCAGCCAAACGGCATTCGTTAACCGGTCGCATATTCCCAAAAAGTTTTCCTTCGCCATTGAAATCGGTTATCTGCCCGGCGTCACCGACAACAGCGCTGCGACCGCCAAAGAATTAATCGAGGATTTACTGAAAAAGAAATTTACCGAGCGGGAAAATGTTTATACATCGCAAATCACGTTTTTGGACCGGAACTTAACCGATACGGAAGTCAAAAAAATTGCGGAGAGTCTTTATAACCCGGTAATCCAGCGGGCAAAAATCAAAAGCCGCCGGCAGTTTATGGCCGATGGCGGAATGGGAAAGGAAATTCCTCTGGTGAAATTGAACCAGCCTGCAGCAGCCATGGATATTGATTTAAATATCAGCGATGAAGAATTGGTTAATATCGGCAAGAAAGGGATTGCCAATCCCGACGGGACGCGCCGGGGCCCACTGGCTTTGGATTTATCTTTTATGAAAGCGATCCGGCAACACTTCCAAAAATTGGGCCGGAACCCGACCGATATCGAACTGGAATCAATCGCCCAGACGTGGTCGGAGCACTGCAAGCATACGATTTTTGCCGATCCGATTGACGAATTGAAAAAGGGCCTGTTTAAATCATTCATTAAAGCGGCGACGGATAAAATCAATTCGCCGATGTGTGTGTCGGTTTTTACCGACAATTCCGGGGCGATCGAATTCGATCAGGGTTATTTAATCACCCATAAAGTGGAGACGCATAACAGCCCGTCGGCCCTCGATCCGTTTGGCGGTGCGGTAACCGGGATTGTCGGCGTCAACCGCGATACCATCGGTTTTGGTTTGGGCGCCAAACCGGTCGCCAATTATTACGGTTTTTGCCTGGCCGATCCGAAGGACACGACACCGATTTATAAAGGAAAAGAGTTTACTCAGAAAATGCTTGCGCCGCGGCGGATCATGGACGGCGTCATTGCCGGGGTCAATAATGGCGGCAATTGCTCCGGCATTCCGACGCCGCAGGGATTTTTGGTTTTTGATAAAAGATATAAAGGTAAACCGCTCGTATTTGTCGGGACGGTCGGTTTGATTCCCAAAGAAGAAAATGGCAAAAAATTATTTATTAAAAAAGCGCAGCCGGGTGATTACGTCGTTATGGTCGGCGGCCGGGTCGGCCTCGACGGCGTCCATGGCGCCACTTTTTCCTCGGAAGCGATGGACAGCGGCAGCCCGGCGACCGCCGTCCAAATAGGCGATCCAATTACGCAAAAAAAATTAAGCGATGCGATTGTCAAGGAGGCAAGAGACCTGGGTTTGTATCATAGTATTACCGACAACGGCGCCGGTGGTTTATCCTGTTCAGTCGCCGAAATGGCCAAAGAGTCGGGCGGATGCACGATCGATTTAGAAAATGTGCCGTTAAAGTATCCCGGCCTTTCCCCGTGGCAGATCTGGATTTCCGAAAGCCAGGAACGGATGACATTGGCTGTCCCCAAAAACAAATGGAAACAGTTTTGCCAATTAATGTGTCGGCGGGGAGTCGAAGCATTCGTCATTGGTGAATTTACCGGGGGCAACCGGTGCATCGTAAAGTATAAAAATAAATCAATCATGGATGTTGACATGCGGTTTTTGCACGACGGTTTACCGGTACGGCCGATGACGACCGATTACCACCCTTCAGCTACTAAGAAACCGGTATCGCCAAAAATTTCCAAACCGGCCATTTTAAAGCAACTACAGGATTTGAATATTGCCGGTTACGAATTTTTGTCGATGCAATATGATCATGAAGTTCAGGCCAGTTCCGTTATTAAACCATTGCAGGGCCGCGGCCGGGTCAATGGCGATGCCACCGTCGTCAGGCCGCTTCCTGCTTCCCGAAAGGGAATCGTTTTGTCGCAGGGAATTTGGCCGGAACTGTCCGATAACGATGCTTATTACATGGCGGCCTGGGCGATCGATATGGCGATACGCAACACCGTCGTCGCCGGCGCCGATCTGCGCAAACTGGCACTACTCGACAATTTCTGCTGGTGTAGTCCAGAAGAGCCCTATCGGCTTGGTCAGTTGAAAAAAGCGGCTCAAGCCTGTTATGATTACGCCATTGCCTACAGTACGCCTTTTATTTCCGGTAAAGACAGCATGTATAATGATTTCAAGGGCTACGATAACAAAGGTAATCCTATAAAAATTTCTATTCCGCCGACACTGCTTATTTCGACAATTGGTGTTATCGACGATATTACCAAAGCAGTATCAATCGACCTGAAATTTCCCGGTGATTTGATTTATCTTTTGGGAGATGACAATAGTAAAATCAATGCCGCTAAAAATAAAAAACTTTACGAAGCTTATCACCGGTGTACCGAAAAAGGGTTGATTGCTTCAGCTATTTCCGTTGGTCGGGGAGGGGCGGCGATTACTTTATGCAAAGCCGCGATTGCCGGAAGCTTAGGAATGGAAGTTGATATCAAAACCGAAGGAAAAATCGTTATTTCCATCAATCCGCAAAATAAAAAGGAGTTTGAGAAAATGATGAAGGGGAATATGATTAAAAAGATCGGTGTCGTGACAGATAAAAATTATCTTAGTCTTAACAAGATAAAAATAAAATTGGATGCAGCGGAGAAAGCGTATAAGTCAACGTTTAAAAATTTTTAATATGAAACCGAAAATTATTGTTCTCTCCGGTTACGGTCTTAACTGCGAAGAGGAAACAAAATACGCCTTTGAACTGGCCGGCGGCAAAGGAGACATTGTCCACGTCAACGATTTAATCGATGGCCGTTACAACCTGGATAACTACCAGATTTTGGCGGTGCCCGGCGGTTTTTCCTACGGTGACGATACCGGCAGCGGCAATGCCTATGCCAATAAGTTGAAAAATCATCTCTGGAAGAAATTGACAGCTTTCATTCGAAAAGATAAATTGGCGATTGGTATTTGCAACGGGTTTCAGATACTGGTCAACTTAGGATTGTTGCCGGCATTAAACGGCAATTATGGAAAGAGGGAAGTGGCGCTGGTGCAAAACAATAATAAACGTTATACCGTCCGCTGGGTCGACTTGAAAATCGAAAACGGAACGCCGTGGTTTGCCGGCATCAAAACAATATCACTGCCGATTGCCCATGGCGAAGGCGAATTTTTTGCGGCGGAAAAAATATTGGCCCAGTTAAAAAATAAAAACCTGATAGCCGCCCGATATATCAAAGGAGAGATTGACAATTACCAGTCGTTACCGGTTAACCCGAACGGTTCGCTTTTCAATATCGCGGCCGTAACCGACGAAAGCCGGCGGATTTTGGGGATGATGCCGCATCCGGAAAGGGCGATTTTTTTCACCCAGCTGCCCCATTGGCCATACTTGAAGGAAAAGTATCTCCGAGAGAATAAACCGTTACCGGTCGACGGGCCGGGATTACAAATTTTCAAAAACGCGATAATATACTTTTCATGAGAATGCCTTATTTTAAACGAGAAAAAACGCCGGGGCCGCCGCACCGGCTGGACAAATACGGTTTGTTATCATATAAGGAATCATTGTTGGCGCTGCAAAAGGCGCTCCATAACGAAAAAATCTCCTACGGTTTGTATGATTTGATGCGCGGTTTGCTCGCCCAGGGGTCGGTCGCCGATTTTCCGGCCGGGGAGGGGATCAATTATACTTATCTTATTAAAAATACGCTTGATTCCAACACGGTCAAAAATTCCCTGATTGAGCTGGGCAACCAAATTCCGGAAAAAGCGGATTTGATTTTTGGTATCCAGAATTCCGGTATCGTTCTTGCCAATGTTATCGGTTTTCATACGCGAAAACGGGTGGAAACGATTTTCAAAGCAACGGAAGCCAATTATAAACACGATCCGGTTTTCGGCGTCGTCATTGATTCCTACACCCATGGAATAAAGAATGTGTTGTCGCTTGATCCGGTTTTATTCCAGCGTTGGAAACCGGCGAGCAGCCGCCGGGCGGTGCGGATCGCTTTTGTTGACGACATTTGCGATACCGGAACACTGCTTTGCGCCGTTTCCGAATTGATGAAAAATATTTCCCGGCATCTTCATACTAATCTAAAAATCGTGAGGATGATGACTCTTTTCGAAAAGACGCATACCAATTCAAGGATGCGGCTGAAAAAAGAAATCGGGATGAATTTGGTAAGCGTCGTCAAAATCGAAGATATGGGGCAGAAGCCGCATTCATGGATAAAAATCAAAGGCATTAATAAAGCATTATCTTTTGCCCATTCATGAAGAAATATATTATTGCAACTTTGGGTAGCCATAGTGCTCTGCAAATATTAAAAGGCGCGGCCGATGAAGGTTTCCGGACACTGGTTATCACCCCGGAAAAACGGTCGGTTTTTTACCGTCGGTTTCCGTTTATCAACGAAATAATAAGCATCAAAAGTTACGCCGAATTTTCCCATTTGGATAAAGAATTAAAAAAAAGAAATACGATCATCATTCCCCACGGTTCGTTTGTTGCTTACTTAGGAATGGAGCAAAACAAAAAAATGACTCTTCCTTACTACGGTAATAAGCAAGTTTTGGACTGGGAGGCTGATCGGTTACGCCAGCACCGGTGGATGAAAGCGTCAAAACTTCTTATTCCCGAACTTTTTCCCGACGAAAATATTACCGAGTATCCGGCGATTGTCAAATCGTACGGGGCGGCTGGCGGAAAAGGTTATTTTTACGCCAAAAACAGAGCCGATTTCCGAAAAAAAATTCACCGGCTGGGGCAGGAAAAATTCATCATCCAAAAATACATCATCGGCGTACCGCTTTACATCCATTACTTTTATTCACCGGTGGAAAACCGGTTGGAAATTTTAAGCATCGACCGGCGGTACGAAACCAACGTCGACGCCCTCGGCCGGATACCACTTATCAATCAGAAAGAATTCACGATCGAGCCGAGTTTTGTCGTCGTCGGCAATAGCCCATTGACGTTGCGGGAATCATTGCTGCCGGAAGCGTACGCCATGGGTGAGAGAGTTGTTAATGCCTCAAAGCAGTTAATTGGGAAGAAGGGTTTGTATGGACCTTTCTGCCTGGAGACAATCATCACTCCTGACCAAAAATTCTATGTTATGGAAATTTCCTGCCGGATTGTCGCCGGAACCAATTTGTTCATCGGTGGTTCACCTTATTCGGCTCTGCTGTTTGACGAACCGATGAGTACGGGGAGGAGGATTGCGCGGGAAATAAAGATGGCGATTAAATTAAATAAGTTGCCGTTAATATTTGACTGATCCATGAATATAAAATCAATTTTAAACGGATATAATTTATCCGAGTTGACGATCGCTACCATCGGTTCCCATTCGGCGCTTGATATCTGCCGCGGGGCAAAAGACGCCGGATTGCGGACGCTGGTTGTGGTCGAGCCGGGCCGGGATAAGGTTTACCGGCAGTATTATAAAACGGAAAACGGTTTCGGCTGCATTGATGAATGTCTGGCTGTCAAAAAATTCCGTGATTTATTAAATCCGGCCGTTCAAAAAAAATTAATCAGCCAAAATGTCGTTTTCATTCCCCACCGGTCGTTTGAAGTCTATCTTGATTTCGATTACGAGGCGATTGAGAAAAAATTCCGCCTGCCGGTTTTCGGCAACCGTTATCTTCTCCAAAGCGAGGAGCGGGGGAGAAAACAAAACCAGTATTATCTTTTGGAAAAAGCCGGCATCCGCTATCCGCGGCAGTTTAAAAATCCCAAAGAGATTGACCGGCTTTGTCTGGTAAAAGTGCTGGAAAAAGAACGGAAATTCGAACGGGCATTTTTTCTGGTGAAGGACTATGAGGATTACCGACGGCAGACGGTCGATAAAATTAAAGCCGGTCTTTTTACCGCTGAACAATTGAAGAAGGCGGTGGTTGAAGAATTTATTCTTGGCGTCCAGGTTAATTTCAATTTCTTCTATTCGCCGATTACTAAAAGGCTGGAGCTTATGGGGACCGATACCCGGCGGCAGACGAATATCGAAGGCATTCTCAAAATTCCGGTCAATTACCAGCGGGAGGTATTGGATAAGGTGACGGTGAAATATGAGGAAGCCGGCCATATGGCCGTGACTGTCCCTGAATCAATGCTGGAAAAAGCCTACGAATTGGGAGAAAAATTCGTTAAAGTTACTAATGTTATTGGGCCGTTTGCCCTCCAGTCAATTATCACCGCCGGCCCGCCGAAGAAAGATATCGTCGTCGTCGACGTGTCGCCGCGGATGCCCGGCTCGCCGGGGATTGCCGCCACGCCTTACAGCCGTTATCTTTACGGCCGGCCGCTGTCGGTCGGCGACCGGGTGGCAATGGAAATACAAGCGGCGGTTCAAACTAACAGTTTGGAAAAAATACTGACTTAACTATGAAAATATCCGGAACCGAATTAGCCAAAAAACTATTTAGTGATATCGAACGAAAAGTCAATAAGCTGGAAAAAAACGGCATCATTCCGAAAATGGTAATCGTCAAATCAAGCAACGCCGCCGATGTCAATAATTACATAAAACAAAAAGCTAACAAGGGTAATAAGCTGGGGATAGCGGTTGAGCTCATGGATTTCGATGAAAAAATTTTAAAGAACCTCAAGAAAATAAAAGAACTGATTGCCGCCATTAACCGATCGCCGCAGATTCATGGTCTTATTTTCCAAAAACCGGGAGACAACCGGATCACTGACAGTATCGAGAAGATAATTGACCCGCTCAAGGATATTGACGGGTTTCTACCGGATTCCGCCCATGAGCCGCCCACTTACCGCGGAGTAAAACTAGTTTTAAGGCAGATATATAAAAACAATTTTCCGGCTAAATTCAAACAATTGAAATTCGTCATTATCGGAAAAGGGAAGACCGGCGGCGGCCCGATAATCCAGGGATTATTGAAAAATAAAATAAGTCCGCAAAATATAAAAATCATTGATAGTAAAACCGGCGACCAGGAGAAAAAGTCGTATATCGAAAACGCCGATGTGGTTATTTCGGCCGTTGGTAAAGCAAATCCGGTCGATTACCGCTATTTTTCCGGCCGGACAAACCTGATTGACATCGGTGTCCATTTTGACAAGGAAAACAAAATTAAAGGGGATTTTGCAGAGGAGGATATTGGCGAAAGAGTAAAAAATTACACGACCACTCCGGGCGGAATCGGGGCGCTGACAGTCGTTTATCTTATGGATAATCTTGTTAATGCCGCTTATAAGTTAAATCATTTATAGATATACTGAATTTATGAAAAAACCAATCGTCGCGATCGTCATGGGGAGCGATTCGGATTTACCGGTGATGAAGGAGTCGGTGGCCGTGATGGAAGAATTCCAGATCCCGTATGAAGTGATGATTCTTTCCGCCCATCGCTGTCCGGAAGAAACCGCTCGTTTTGCCGGTGCCGCCTTTGAGAAGGGGATTAAGGTGATTATCGCCGGGGCGGGCGGCGCGGCTCATCTGGCCGGAGTAATCGCCGCCCATTTTCCCCTGTCGGTCATCGGGATCCCGATAAAAACTCCGGCCCTTTCCGGAGTAGATTCCCTTTATTCCATTGTTCAGATGCCGCCGGGAATTCCGGTCGCCACGGTCGGAATAAACGGCGCCAAAAATGCCGGGCTCTTAGCCGTCCAGATTCTGGCCGTTAACGATAATAAATTGGGAAAGGGACTAAAAACCTATAAAGCCAATTTGGCAAAGACGGCCTTGGCAAAATCCGATAAGCTGCGGCGAGTCGGCGTTAAAAATTATCTGGAATCGGTCCAGAAATAATTATATGGTTCAATCCAATAAAATTCTCAAATCCATACCGCAAGTTTTAAAAACGGTTGATATACCGGAACTGGGAAAAAAATACCAGGGAAAGGTCCGCGATTTTTATGTCACGCCGGACCGGCGGGTTTTGATTACTACTGACCGGCAGTCGGCTTTTGACGTCATTCTCGGCTGCATTCCGTTTAAGGGTGCAGTTTTAAACCAGTTAGCTGCTTTCTGGTTCAGTAAAACTAAAAAAATTGTCGCCAACCACATGATTTCTGTGCCGCATCCCAATGTTTTGATCGCCAAAAATTGCCGGCCGATTCCCGTCGAAATGGTGGTGCGCGGCTATATTTCCGGCGTCACCAAGACCTCGATTTGGTATTCCTATGAGCGGGGAGAGCGGATAATTTACGGCTTGAAATTTCCCGACGGGTTAAGAAAAAATCAGCAATTACCCTGTCCTGTCATTACGCCGACGACTCACGGAGGAGGAAAAGACGGTCACGACGAACGGTTGACGAAGGAAGAAATTATCAAGCGAAAAATTGTCAGCCGGAAATTGTATGAACAAATGGAAAAAGCCGCTCTGACCCTATTTGATTTCGGCAGTAAATTGTGCAAAAGGCAGGGGTTGATACTGGTCGACACGAAATACGAGTTCGGATTGTATAAAGGAAAATTGACGCTTATCGATGAAATTCATACCCCCGACTCGTCCCGTTTCTGGAAAGCAGAAACATATGAGAAACGGTTTAAAAAAGAGCTGGAGCCGGAGAATTTCGACAAGGAATTTTTACGGCTATGGTATGCTAAAAAAGGCTATCGCGGCGATGGGCCGCCGCCGCCGATGCCACGGCAATTAATTGTCGATCTGGCCAAGCGGTACATTGCCGTTTACGAAAAAATTACCGGTCAAAAATTCAATCCTTATCATTATCCGATCGATGATTCCATTAAAAAAAATATCGCCATCTGGAATCATCCATTACCCTCGTTGATCTGATCACCGAAGCGGCGAAATTGAGGAAAAGTTTGGGGTAAAATATAAAATATGAAAATAAAAAAAATCACCTACGAGCAGGTGGGGGATAATTACGAAACAAAGGATCCGGTAAAAAAATTATTCCAATCGGCGGCCAAAGCGACGGCAGTCAATCTGGAAAAAAACGGATACGTCGAAATGGCCAATTCCCGAGGTGAGTCGGCATATGTTTGGAAACAGGGAAATATTTACATGGCCTCCGTCATTGAAGGTTTGGGCACAAAAAATCTGATTGCCGATGCCACCCGGAGAATTACCGGTAAGACTTATTACGATATTATCGGCCATGATACAGTGGCGACGATTATTAACGATTTGTCGACGGTCGGCGCCCAACCATTGGTCATTCATGCTTACTGGGCGATTGAGGATAACGAGTGGCTTTATGACCGTCAAAGAATGACTGATTTGATCACCGGTTGGAAAAGCGCCTGTGATTTGGCCGGCGCCTCATGGGGCGGAGGAGAAACAACGACAATGAAACAGGTGATGTGTTCCGGCACGGCCGAACTGGCCGGATCGGCAACCGGAATGATCTATAATAAAAAAAGATTCCTCAACGACAGGAAGTTAAAATCGGGCGACCGGATTATTTTGCTAAAAAGCAATGGTGTCAATGCCAATGGCATTTCCTTGACGCGGGCGATCGCCAAAAGACTGCCAAAAGGGTATGGTACAAAATTAGCCGACGGCCGGATATACGGCGAAGCCCTTTTGACCAAAACCAATATTTATGCCAAATTAATACAACAATTATTAAATAACAATATAAATATACATTATATTAGCAATATTACCGGGCATGGTTTAAGAAAAATCATGAGGGCGAAACAAAATTTCCGTTATGTTATCGAAAAAATACATGAACCACCGGAAATATTTTTGTTTATCCAAAAACACGCCGGTCTTAATGATAAAGAAATGTACGGGACGTACAACATGGGAATGGATTATGCGATTTTTCTGCCTGAAAAAGACGTAAAAAAAACGCAGACAATTGTGAAACAAAATGGGTTTCAAAGTATTGATGCAGGGTATGTTGGGAAAGGAAATCGTCAGGTCATTATTCAGCCAAAAAATCTTACGTTTAAAGGAGAAACCTTAAATCTTCGTTAATGTGGGTGAGGAGGGAGTCGAACCCTCACGGCCGTTGGGCCATTAGTTTTTGAGACTAACCTGTATGCCATTCCAGCACTCACCCAAACTTAACAGAAATTATATCAAAAACCAATCTGATATTGTTTTATATATTGACATTAAAGAATTTATTATCTAATATTTTTAGCTAGGATGAAAATTTTCAGAAGACGAAAAAGTTATGCAATTACGGGGGGTTAGCCCCCGTTTTTTTTTGCCGTATTATCAATTATTTAATGTCTATGAAAAAAAATATGCTGCGAGGAAAAGACCTAATCTCGATTGATCATTTGGATAGAGATATTATTTTATCCATTTTTAAAACGGCCGATAAAATGAAAAAAATTGCGCCCAAAAAAGCACTGAATATTTTAAAAGGGAAAGTGGTAGCGCTATTATTTTTTGAACCGTCGACGCGCACTTTTTCCTCCAATTGCGCCGCCGTCAAACGTTTGGGTGGTCAAACGATCGAGCATCAAAACCCGACACAGACCTCATCGGTCGTCAAAGGAGAAACGATTGAAGACACTATTAAGATGATTGAGCAATATAGCGATGCCATTATCATCCGTCATCCGGCTGCCGGGACGGCACAAATATGTGCTCGAGCTGCCGATATTCCCATCATTAATGCCGGTGACGGTATCGGCGAGCACCCGACTCAAGCCCTTTTGGATATGTATACCATTTACGAAAAATTTAAAACATTGGACAGAATAAAAGGATTAATGGTCGGCGATTTATTAAATGGCCGGACGATCCATTCATTACTTAAAGGGTTGTCAATCTTTAAGAATAGCACGATCTATCTTTTATCGCCTAAAACGCTTCGTTTATCAAAAAAAGATTCTGCCGAATTCAGCCGGCGGGGAATTAAATTAATTGAAATTAACGATTTTGACGACATTCCGTCGGATCTGCATTTTTGGTACTGGACCCGCGTGCAAAAAGAAAGATTTAGCGATAAAAACGAATATGAAAAACTGAAGTTAAGTTTTATTCTCGATAAGAATCTTGTTACCAAAAAAGCCGGTAAAAAAACCCTGTTAATGCATCCATTGCCGCGTGTCGGTGAAATTAAAACGGAAGTTGATAGCGACCCGCGGGCAGTATACTTGACGACTCAGGCGAAAAACGGAATGTATGTACGAATGGCGTTACTAAAAATGATACTGGGGGCATAGGGTATAGAACATAGAAATTATTATGATAGGTAAACTAATCTTTAAAGACGGTTCGGAATTTATCGGAGAATCCTTTGGCGATGATACCGGTGTGGCCGGCGAAGTCGTTTTTTCGACCGGCATGGTTGGTTATCCCGAGTCATTGACCGATCCGTCATACATTGGCCAGATATTGATTCTTACTTATCCGCTGATTGGCAACTACGGTGTCCCCGATAAAAAATACTGGGAATCCGCCGGTTTGAAAATCAGCGGCTTAATCGTCTCCAGTTATATTGATACGCCATCACATCACAACAGTCAAATGTCATTATCATCTTGGTTAAAAAAGGAAAAAATCCCGGCCCTGGAAATTAAAGATACCCGTTTTCTGGTCCAAAAAATCCGGCAGCAGGGAGCGATGCTTGGAAAAATCGTTTTTGATAAGGATGTGGCTTTTTATGATCCCAATAATGACAACTTGTTGTTGAAATCATCACCGACGAAAATCGATCGCGAAGGAACCGGTAAAAAAACGGTATTAATTATAGATTGCGGCGGCAAAAGAAATATTGCGCGAAATTTTCTGCAAAGGAATGTTAAAGTAATTACCGTGCCCTGGGATTACGACCCGTTTATCCATCCGCCGACTGGCGGGAAATTTGATGCTTTAGTAGTCTCCAATGGTCCGGGAGATCCGAAGTTTGCCGGAGAAACAGTTAAAATTGTCAAAAAATCACTCGCCGAGAAAATACCGACTTTTGGTGTTTGTCTTGGTCATCAAATTCTTGCTTTGGCAAGTGGTGGTGGCACTTACAAATTGAAATTCGGCCACCGCGGACAAAATCAGCCGTGCGTTTTAACCGGCAGTCAGCGATGTTATTTGACGACCCAAAATCACGGCTTTGCCGTCGGTGAAATTCCGCCGGGATTCCGGCCGTGGTTTACCAACGCCAATGATGATACCAATGAGGGGATAATTCATGCAAAATACCCGTTTATGTCTGTTCAGTTCCACCCGGAAGTGACGCCGGGGCCGATGGACACGGAGTGGGTGTTTGATTATTTCTTGGAGAGAATATGACTAAACCCAAAAAAATACTAATTCTGGGCAGTGGCGCGTTGAAAATCGGCGAAGCCGGCGAATTCGATTATTCCGGATCGCAGGCAATCAAAGCTTTTAAGGAAGAGGGGATTAAAACAGTGTTGGTTAACCCTAACATTGCCACTTTCCAGACAGCGGAATTTTTAGCCGATGAAATTTATTTCTTGCCGATTAATGTCCTTTTTGTCGAAAAAATAATCGCCAAAGAAAAACCGGATGCCATTTCCGTTTCCTTTGGCGGCCAAACAGCCTTAAATTGTGGCATGGAACTCTATAAAAAAGGGATTTTGAAAAGATATGGCGTCCAGGTACTGGGGACGCCGATTACGTCAGTGATTTTATCGGAAGACCGACAGGCATTTGCCGACCATCTGAAAAAAATCGGTATCCCGATACCGAAAAGCCGGGCAGCCACATCATTGAAAAAGTCATTAACCATTGCCAAAAAAATCGGTTACCCGGTAATGGTCCGAGCCGGATACGCCCTTGGCGGCCAAAAGTCGGGCATTGCTCGTAATGAAAATGAGCTCAAGCAGATAGTGGCCGATGCGTTGTCTTTTTCCCGCCAGGTCCTGATCGAAAAATATCTCCATCACTATAAAGAGATCGAATATGAAATCGTCCGTGATGCGGCGGATAATTGTGTGGCGATCTGCAACATGGAAAACATGGACCCGTTGGGGATTCATACCGGGGAGTCGATTGTCGTTGCTCCCAGTCAGACTTTGACCAACTTTGAATATCATTATTTACGTAAAGTGGCGATCGATATTGTTCGAAGCTTAAATGTTGTCGGCGAATGCAATGTCCAATTTGCCGTCAACCCGGAGAAATTTGAATATTATGTTATTGAGATGAATGCCCGATTATCCCGTTCATCGGCGTTGGCCTCCAAAGCAACCGGCTATCCGCTGGCATACGTTGCCGCCAAACTGGCTCTTGGCCAAAACCTGATCAATATCAAAAACCAGGTGACGCAGGTGACTCGATCCTTTTTCGAACCGGCCCTCGATTATCTGGTTGTCAAAATTCCTCGCTGGGATCTGGAAAAATTCCAGGGAGCGGAGGAGCGGATTGGCAGCAGTATGAAATCGGTCGGCGAGGTGATGGCGATCGGCCGAACATTTGAAGAAGCCGTCCAAAAAGCCGTCCGGATGCTTGATATCGGCCTGCAGGGGGTGACGGATGACCGGTTAATCGGCAACGGTAAATCGTATTTAAAATACATACAAATCCCAACGCCCAAACGGTTGTTTGCCGTTACTGCCGGTTTGAAAAAAGGAATGAGTATCCAAAAAATATACGACATTACTGGTATCGATCCCTGGTTTTTATACCGGTTAAGGAATATTGTTGATGCGGAGAAAAAAATATCGTTTAATAATTTATTACATTTAAAACAACTGGGTTTTTCCGACAAACGGATTGCAGAATTAATCGGGAGTAGGGAGAATCGAGTAAGGGAGTTAAGAAAAAAATTAGGCATTCTTCCGTCAATTTTCCAGATCGATACCTTGGCCGGGGAAGTACCGGCGAAAACGAATTACCTTTATTTGACATATAACGGTAATCATCACGATGTCGAGCCATTAGGTCAACAAGCGGTCATTGTTTTGGGATCGGGGACATACCGTATCGGCAGCTCGGTGGAATTCGACTGGTCCTGTGTTAATTCCGCCATGAGTTTGAAAAGACACAAACGGAAGTCGATCATTATCAATTGCAACCCGGAAACGGTCTCCACCGATTACGATATTTCCGACCGCTTATATTTTGAAGAATTAAGTCTGGAAAGAGTGCTCGATATTTACGAATTCGAACATCCGGAAGGCATCATTATTTCCGTCGGCGGCCAGACGCCAAACAATTTGGCGATACCGCTTGACCGGCAGAAAGTGCATATCCTGGGGACGAAAACGGCCGATATCGACCGCGCCGAGGACCGCAATAAATTTTCCCGGTTACTTGACAGTTTGCAAGTTCCCCAGCCGCCATGGAAGGCGTTTACCAACATTAAGGAAGCGGCGCAGTTTACCGCGGCCGTCGGCTATCCGGTGCTGATCCGTCCCTCGTATGTTCTTTCCGGCCGGGCGATGACCGTTTGCTATACTCTTGATGAATTAAAACGTTACATTAATGCTGCCGTCATCATCAACAAAGAACACCCAGTAACCATTTCCAAGTTTATCGCTGAAGCCAAGGAAATCGAATTCGACGCCGTTGCCCAAAAAGGCGTTATTAAAGTGTTTGCTATTTCTGAACATATCGAACATGCCGGCGTTCATTCGGGTGACGCCTCGATCGTTTACCCGCCGCAAAAAGTATATATCCTGACCGAAAAAAAAATTATCAAAATCGCTGAAAAACTGGCCGAGGCATTGCATATTACGGGGCCGTTTAATATCCAATTTTTGGCCAAGAAAAATGATGTTTATGTCATCGAAATTAACTTACGCGCTTCCCGGACGCTGCCTTTTATTTCCAAAGCGACCGGGGTCAATTTCGCCCAGTTGTTTATTGACTGTTTGTATCAGCCGGCGGCGGCAATAAATTTGGAATATCCCGATCATGCTTTGGTAAAAGTACCGCAATTTTCTTTCGCCAGACTTAACGGCGCCGACCCGATCATGCGGGTGGAAATGGCCTCGACCGGCGAGGTGGCCTGTCTCGGACAGTATTTTGAGGAGGCGTTTTTGAAAGCGATCTATGCTACCGGTATAAATATCAATAAAAAAAACGCTTTACTGTCGATTGGCGGAATCGTTAATAAAAAAAAATTCCTCGAATCGGCCAAGCTCCTTGACCGGATGGGTTACCGATTATATGCGACCGGCAAAACCGGCCGATTTTTGCAGGACAACGGGATTAAATCCTTTTTTGTTTACAAAGAATTCGAAAAAAAAGACCCAACCGTTACCAAACTGATCGCTGATAAAGCCGTTTCACTTGTGATCAATCTAAGCGAAATCGAAGAAGGGGAGGGAAGAAGTTTTACCAAACAATTATCCGACGGTTATGCCATCCGCCGGGCGGCCATCGATAACAATATTCCGCTTTTTACCGATCTAAACAAAGCGGACTTTTTTATTCATGCTCTTAATATTTACCAAATCAAAGAGTTAAAAGTTCGCTCATGGAAAGAATATCTCAATG
>JAJYLO010000065.1 GCA_021787635.1 bacterium
GAGAAGGCGATATTAAGATTGATAATGTTGGTAATCTGTCGGGGAATAATAAAAAGCAGGATAAAATAAAGCGGTAAAAAAACAGTGAGGATCAAAGAATAACGGCTTTTTCTGGCGAGAAAATAGCCGTTAATAAAAGTAATCGCCGTATAAAAAGTGCCGAAAATACTGGCTTGCCCCAAATAAGGGCTGACGGCCAAGAATTTATCGCCGAATAAAAGGCCGATGAATGTTTTGGCGAAAAAAACATAACCGAGGTAACTGGCGACGGCAATGAAGGCCAAAACCGCCAGAGAAACGTTAAGAATCCGATTCTGGGACTGTTTATATCGACTGTAGGAAAAGAAAACAAAACTGATCGATGTCAGCGGACCGACAATATAAAGAATTATTTTGGCAAAAAGGGACCACGAGTTGTAGATGCCGCTTTCCACCGGGTTAAAAAATTTTTTAACAAAAATAATATCCAGATTATTAAGAATCGTAATCGAGAGAACGGAAAATAAAGTCATCAGGAAATAGCGGCTTGTCAGGATGTTGATCAGTCTTTTATTAATAGAAGCAGCCGGCGAACCAAATCCCCTCTTTTTATTATGGAGAAGACGGTAGCTGATTATGGTTGATATAAGATTGGAAAGAAGAAGGAAAAACAAAATGGTCAGCAGATTGTTGACAACAATCAGGGAGACGGCGCCGGCCAGTTTCAAAAGAGCGGCTAATGCGCCAATGGCGGCGAAAACGGTGAACAAGCGCAAACCCTGGAATGCTGCGTTATAATAAGAACTGATTAAACTGATAAATAACAGAGGCACCAGAAAATAGGCGGTGACCGGGGATAAATTGGTCAGCCGGGGAATTAATGGAGTAATGATTAAACCGATTACCCAAAAATACCAATATCTTTTGATCCGGCTCCAAAAGTATGACTCCGTGGCATATGCGTAATTGAGCTGGTTATTTCCGGCCGCACTTATTTTTTGGATTAAAAAAGTGGTAACGATGGTAAAAGGAACGCTGACAATTGCTGAATAAGAAAGAAGAGCGGTTATTTCGCCGTAACCGCCAGGACCAAGCATCCGGCCGGCGATGAAATAAAAAAAATAGTTTAAGAGATTGACCAGCATTGAAGATGCGGTCAGAAAAAAACCGCCCTGGATAAATTCGTTGCCCCACAGGCCCTTTATTTTTCGATGCATGTGTCAATTATACTGTATAATTTAGCCGTGAAATATTCGTCGGTGATTATTACTGGATCAGTCGCTTATGATGAAATTATGGATTTTCCTGGCCAATTCGCCGATCACTTCCACCCGGAAAAACTACATCAGATAAACGTTTCCTTCGTCGTCGACAAATTGAATAAACAGCTTGGCGGAATTGCCACCAATATTGCCTACAATCTGTCGCTCACAACAAAAGTACCAGTTAAAGTGCTGGCGGCGGTTGGCAGTGATGGCCGGGCCTTTCTCAATTTTTTCCAAAAAAACGGCATCGCGACCGACGGAATAATCATCGACAACGATTTGTTTACCGCGACCGGTAAAGTAATGACCGATACTCGGGACAACCAAATCTGGGCCTATTATTACGGCGCGTCCGCCAAGGGAAAAAATATCGCTTTAAAAAAATATATCGACAAAAATAGTTTGGTAATCATTTCCGCCGTCCATACTGACGCTTTTCTGCATTTCCAAAAACAGGCAATAGAATTACATCTTCCTTACCTTTATGATCCGGGAATGAGCTTGACGTGGATTAGCGATAAAGATTTACAACAGGGTGTCGAAAAATGTCGGTGGCTGGTGGGTAATGATTACGAAATTGCCCAAATCCTCAAAAGAATTAGGAAAACAATTAATGAATTAACGGATTACGGATTACAGATTATAACGACTTTGGGAGAAAGAGGAGTTGTTTATCAATCAAAAAACGAAAACTACCATGTTGTCGGTTATAAAGTTCAGGATGTTATTGACCCGACCGGCGCCGGCGATGCCTGGCGCGGCGGTTTTATCGCCGGAATCGTCAATGGTTTGTCAATTGTTGATTCGCTGAAGTTAGGAAATGCTTTGGCCAGCTTTGCTGTCGAGAAATACGGGACTGTCAATCATCGGCCGACGATGAAACAAATCCGGGAAAGAGCGCATGTGTTATAATCTTTTATTAAAAAAATGAAATACGATATTAAAGATATAAAACTGGCGGGTGAAGGGAAAAATCTGATTGAGTGGGCCGGCCGGAATATGCCCGTTCTCCAATTAATTAAAGATAGTTTTAAAA
Organism: bacterium; assembly: GCA_021787635.1. Classification (GTDB taxonomy): domain Bacteria; phylum Patescibacteriota; class Microgenomatia; order UBA1406; family GWC2-37-13; genus JAJYIQ01. Next base: position 2,281 of record JAJYLO010000065.1, read on the forward strand.
AACAAAAACCGTTAAAGGGGGCGAAAATTGCTGCCTGTCTGCATGTTACCGCCGAAACCGCCAATCTGATGCTCGCTTTATGCGCGGGTGGGGCCGAAGTTTATTTGTGTGCCTCCAATCCCCTGTCGACCAATGATGCGGTTGCCGCTTCCCTAGTTAAAGACTGCAAAATTCCGGTTTTTGCCATAAAAGGCGAAGACAACCAAACTTATTACAAACATTTGAATGTTATCCTCGATTTCCGGCCGAATTTCACGATGGATGACGGCGCCGATCTGGTCAGTCTTGTTCACAGTAAAAGAACGGAACTTTTGAAAACGGTCATTGGCTCAAACGAGGAAACGACCACCGGCGTCATCCGGTTGCGGGCAATGGAAAAAGACAAGGCGCTCAAAATTCCGGTCCTGGCCGTTAACGATAATTTGACGAAGCATTTGTTTGATAACCGTTACGGCACCGGTCAATCGACAATAGACGGCATAATCCGCGCGACCAACATGCTTTTGGCCGGCAAAAGCTTTGTTGTTTGCGGCTACGGTTGGTGCGGCCGGGGTCTTGCTATGCGTGCCCGCGGCATGGGTGCCAACGTCACTGTCTGCGAAACCGATCCGGTCAAAGCCCTTGAGGCAAAAATGGATGGCTATACCGTTACCACTTTAAAAAAAGCAATCGCTGTTGCTGATTTCGTCGTTTCCGTCACCGGTGACAAGCACGTCATCGACGAAAATCATTTCAAAGCGGCCAAAGACGGCGTCGTCCTCGCCAATTCCGGCCATTTCGACGTGGAAATAAACAAGGAAGCATTGAAAAAAATGGCCAAATCCGTCAGAAAGGTCCGCCAAATGGTTGAGGAATATGATTTTGGCAATAAAAAAATCTATCTGTTGGCGGAAGGACGACTGGTAAATCTGTCGGCGGCCGACGGCCATCCGGCCGCGGTCATGGATATGAGTTTCGCCGGCCAGGCATTAGCGGCCGAATATATGTGGAATAAGCGCGGACAATTGAAAAATAAAGTCTATTCCTTACCGGAAAAGCTTGATAGGCAAATCGCCGCATTGAAATTAAAATCGGAAGGAGTAACGATTGACCGGTTAACAAAAGAGCAAAAAATATACCTATCTTCCTGGAAAGAAGGGACATGAATTTGATTTAAATCAAGAGCGATAGGTTTGGGAACTGGTCCGTATTCGAATAGCGAGAACGGTGCTAAATCCAGCCCGAAAGGGAAAAATTAAATGAGGTTTTTATGCTTAAAGAAATTGCTACAGTTTCATATCATAACTGCGCGGTTAACCAATATGAATCAATCAGTTTCCTTTCTGGCGATGTGGTAACGGTATTGCCTACTTGCACTGTACCGTTAACTTTTTTAGATCGACGAAATTGGCAAACCATCACTCCAATGGGTAATTTTCGTAGTGTTTACAGCGTTGATTATCTTACGAGCGGGGAAAAACCGAAGATAATTGTCAAGTCTCCGGAGGGTGTACCCCGTATACTAAGACAATATTCTGAGAAAATTATTAATTAAAATTTAAGAATATGTTCAAACGTGTACCGGTTGAAACCAAACAGGAAG
>JAJYLO010000012.1 GCA_021787635.1 bacterium
AGATATACTCATTTATTGATCACCCACTTTCTGAAATCTTCATACGCTAATGTATTCATTATATCACTTTTCTGGCACCAACCGCGCCGGGCGACCGCCACCCCATAAAACATATTGTCCATATCGCTTATACCGTGGGAATCGGTATCAATCATGTATTTTACGCCGTATTCCAATCCTTGCCGGACAAGACTGTCAGGCAGATCAAGCCGCACCGGATAGGCATTAATTTCAATGGCAATATTCCGATTGGCACATTCCTTAAAAATTACTGACCAGTCGAGCTCATATCCTTCCCGTTTATTAAGCAACCGTCCGGTCGGATGACCGAGGATTCTGACTTTCGGATAAGATAGCGCTTTCATCACCCGGGCCGTTTGTTCATCTCGGTTCATACTGAATGAACTATGGATCGAAACGATCAGATAATCAAGATAATCAATTGCTCCCGGAGGAATTGCCAAATCGCCAGTCGGTTGAATATCAACTTCCAGCCCATTAAATATTTGAATCTCTTTATTCGTCAGTTTTTTGGTTTCGATCTGTTTCTTTCTTAGAATTTCTATTATCTCCTCACTCGTTAAATCGCTGACCTTCGGATTATGTTCGGAAAAACCGATATACTCATAGCCCAACGTTTTTGCCTTTTCCATCATTTCGGTAAAAGTATTGGCTCCCAAATCATGCGATGGTTTCAGATCGTAAGATGAATGAGTGTGCAAGTCGCCGTTAATGTCGGTTAACTCGACCAGTTTCGGTAATCTATTTTTTTTGGCTATTTCAATTTCATTTGTTCCTTCCCTGATCTCCGGCGGAATATATTGCAGCTTAAGGAAATTGTAAAATTCCTTCTCGGCGGCAAAATGTAATGCCTTATCGTTTTTTACATTTTTAATGCCATATTCCGATAAGGAGTAGTCTTTTTTTAAAGCATATGTGCGCAGTTCAATGTTGTGAGTTTTGCTGCCGGTAAAATATTGGAGCATCGAACCGTAGTCATCCTTATTTTGGATCCGTAAATCAACATGAATATTCGACCGAATGATGACGGAAGCTTTTTTTCCGCCGGCGTTATCAACTTTGATAATTTTCGGGTACTTGACGAAATGGTCAATAATCGTTTTATTGTCCTTATTATCGGCCTGGACTAATAAATCAATATCCCCAATCGTGGCCAGCATCCGCCGCAGCGATCCAAGCATATCGGCCCGTTTGACTTCCGGCAGTTGCTTCAGATAAGCAATATAGTCGGCAGCCAAACCGAATGCCATCGGCAGAACTATCCGCTCGACCTGAAATGCTGTCAGCTGATAACGACTTATAGCGGCTAAAATTTCCGCCTGTGATTTTTCACCGAAGGTTTCGATCGGGGCAATCCTCCCCTTCTCAGCCGCTTGCTTGACGTCGGTTAATATATTACGGCTATTTTTCAAATTAAGGGATTTAACCAATTTGAAAGCGGTTTTTGGACCGATCGTCGGTACCTTTATCAGTTCGAATACCGGTGCCGGGATCTTCCCCATCACTTCGGTAAAATGCCGGACATGGCCGGTGCGGAAAAGCTCGTCCAGATAACCGGCAATCGATTGACCCAGTGTCGGCACTTCCCCTAATTGTCCATCTTGCCAAACATCACGGATTTCGCGGTTCAAGTGCTCGATCGTATCGGCAGCGTTTTGATATGCAATGATTTTAAACTGATTTTCACTCTGGAGTAGGTATGCCGCCGCCACATCACGCAACAACCGGGCAACGGTCTTATTGGAAAAGTCAGCACCTTTCATATTACTATTATAGACTATTATTTATCCAGTTTATTAATTTCTATGCTAAAATATTAACTATTGGGGTCATAGCTCAATTTGGCTAGAGCGCTTCCCTGTCACGGAAGAGGTTGGGGGTTCGAGCCCCCTTGGCCCCGCAAAAAATCTCCACTTCTATACACATTGATACACTTAATCACATTGCGTTGGATATTGGTGACCTATATAATTTTTTCAAATTACAAATCGCTTTCACAATATGGTTAGAAAAAGTTCGGCTGTTAATTATCAAAGTCTCGTTTTTTCCACTTTGAGGAAAAAATATAATTATTTCCTGCTCGGCGGTACCGTCATCCTGGTTGTTTTTTTGGTATTGGCTGGCTTGTTGATCAAAAATAAACTTGTCGCTTCCAATCTTGGAGCAATTGCCCAGCGGATAAAAACAGCGTCGAAAGTCAAAACCGCCGGCAATAATACTAATACCAGCAGCAACAAGGCGGAGGAAAAAAAATATATCGTCAAAGCTGGTGATAATTTGTGGGATATTGCTGAGGCAACTTACGGTTCCGGCTGGAATGCCTATGACTTGGCTAAAGCCAATAAAATTACTGATGCAAGCGTGATAGAAGTCGGTCAAGAAATCGTTTTACCCAACTTAGCACCTAAAGCGCCGACAACGGGTCAGGTGGCGGCGGCCGCGACAACCTCGCCGATTACGATTACCGGCAGCCAATATACCGTGCAGCACGGCGACTATCTATGGAAAATAGCACAAGAAGCTTATGGCGACGGTTATGCGTGGGTACGCATCGCCCAAGCTAATCATCTAACCGATCCGAGCCTAATTTTTTCGGGCAATGTGTTGACTATCCCTCGATAGTGTTAATGGTGCCTTACATTTTTCTTACATTATTTCTTACTCCTATTGCTAATATTTATGACTAATATATCTTTATGGGTGACAGCAATCACAACGGAAAAGGTATTTACCACTGCCGACGATGTGACTGTCCACTTTTTTCCTCCAGTACCAAATTCGAGGCTGGTTTTGACGATCCGACTTTTTGGGATGTAATCGATACCGCCAGTATTAAATTAACCGATAATAAAGTTTTTTGCAATCATTGTCAGACATTTTTAGGTAAAGTATATGACGACGGACCGCCGGAAAAAACCGGCAAACGCTATCTGATTAATAAACAAACAATCAGTTTAATTAAAAAAACAAACGGTGTAAAATACCATAATGGTACTAACAAAAAAAGTCATCATTATCACCGGTGCGTCGTCGGGAATCGGGTTGGCGACAGCCAAGCTTTTTAGCCAAAAGGGGGCAAGGCTGGCTTTAGTCGCCCGCTCTCTTCATAAATTGAAAAAACTCGCCGCCACTCTGCCGGATTCGATCGCCATTAAAACCGATATGACCAAACCAGTAGAAATCCGATCAATGGTCAAATCGGTCATTCCCTATCTACGAAAACAAGGCGGCGGAGCGATTGTTAATATCAGTTCGGGGACAACCCTGATGAATTTACCGACGATGTCACCTTATGCTTCGATTAAAACAGCATTAAATGCCCTATCTTTAACGGCACGGGAAGAATTGAAACAGGATAAAATAACCGACAGCTTAGTATATCCATACATTACCGCTACCAATTTCGAAAAAAATACCTTCAGTTGGCCGGAAAACCGGCAGTGGAAGGATGACGGCCGTAACCGGCCACCGGCTGACCCACCAGAACATATCGCCAGAAAGATATTGGAAACGGTGGAAACCGGCAAACCGGAAATCTTCGCTCATGAGTGGATGGGGAAAAAGCGGGTGTAGTTTAGCGGTTAAATGTCTCCTTCCCAAGGAGAAGACGGAGGGTTCGACTCCCTTCACCCGCTCCAGACGGGGCAATTGGCAAAAACGAAGTGATTTAGCTTCAGGAGTTGGGTTTAAATCATTTTATTACCGCCAAATTAATTGAGGCTATTTCAAATTTGAAGATAGAACCAACTTACCCTAATTATGAAAGTAGTAAGCATTATTCGAGATCGAGGCCAATTAACCATTCCTGATTCTATTCGACAGCTCGTTAGCTGGGCTGTTTCCCCATCTGCAGTAACAATTTCAGATAGAAAAGCAGACGAAATTGTCATAACACCTCACCAAAATTATGTTGACTGAGAAAAGATTTAGAAAAGCATTAAAAAATCCAGATCTATCAAGGGCAAAGGTAATGCCAGCACAGCAAAGTTTTTAGAATTAGATCGTAACTCACACTAATGAAAACAATTGTCACAGTTTATGTCAGTTGCCAAAAATTACAACGCGACTTTAGTTACCGACAATCATCGAGGCAAGCCAGCCGGCGACAAAACCAATGAAATCATTACCAATATCCTCATAAATTACACCCCTCTCTGTTTTTCTAACTTCTAATTGCGAACAAGATACAGCGGGTTGTTAACAATTTTTAAGGTTTACGGTAAGAGGTAGTTCTCGATCTCTTCCTATCGCGAATAAAATTATGAATTAGTGTTATAATAATTTCAATCAAGTGCCGATGTAGCTCAGCTGGTAGAGCAGTCGCTTCGTAAGCGAGAGGTCGTCGGTTCGATTCCGACCATCGGCTCCATATGTCACGACTGGAACGGCATCAGAAAAATCAATTGACGGCAAAGATTGTCGTATTTACGGTGATTTTATTGACTGTCGTTTATTTCGTTCTCACCATCGGGTTCAAACTCCTTTTCAGTATGTCGTTATTTATTGCCGGAGTAACTAATAAAACCGCTAGCACGCCTCTAACCAAAACAAGCGATCTCATCGGCAGTGTCGATATCAACTCCATTCCCAACGCCACCAATTCGGCCACAATCACTGTCGGCGGCTCGGTCATGAATTTAAATAAAGTCGAATTTTATATCGATGATGAAAAAGTGAAAAGCGTCACTCTTGACGCTTCCGATACCTTCAGCGAAAATATTGGCGACCTAAATAAAGGCGATAATACCGTTTATATAAAGGCTTTTTCTCCGGATGGGCAGTTGCAAAAACAGTCAATGACTTTCCATGTCCTTTATAAACCGGATAAACCGAAACTGGACATATCGCAGCCAGCCGATAAAATGACAACCGACAAACCGGACATCGTCGTCCAGGGCACGACCGATAAGGAAACTTTCGTCAAGATAAACGATTCTCCGGCCGTCGTCGACGCCAACGACTCATTCGATATGGATATTCAACTGAAAGAAGGCGACAACCCGATTACCATCACCGCTACCGATATCGCGGGCAATACGGAAATAAAGACTTTAACGGTCACTTACCAGAAGGACTGACGCCAGCAAAAACATAATAAACGGATGCAATAAAATATTATCCGTAAATGACATCAGTCCTAAAAAAATAACGTATAAAACCGCATGTTTGCTGGACATCGCTAACCGGTACAGTAATGCTCCGAATAATGCTAATCCGACAATTCCTCCCGTAACTAAAATAATGAGAAAACTGCTACTATAACTAGCGCTGGCATGACCCTGGCCGCGTCTAATATGGTTGTACCCGATACCAATCAATGGATTCTTTGTCCAAACGCTTATTGCTTCATGATAATCGGTTAACCGCGACTCGATGGAAAAAACACGTGTCAAACCGACACCTCTACCAAAATTGGTCGGGATAAATATCAGCATGGTTAAAAAAATAAAAACACCGGCAATAAACAATTTTAGCTGCCGACGGGAGAAAAAATAGTAAAACATTGTAACGAATAATACGATATATGCGCTTCGGGAATAAGTTAAAACAATAAATACCAAATAGATCACGATCGTGATCAAATTGGTATTAATAATTAATAAATATAAAAATATCAAACCGTATACGGCCGCCGCGACCGAGGTGTCAAAAAAGACGCCAAATAACCGATGGAAATGCGGATCCCAGCCAAGATATACCAGATTACGCAAATTCGGGTACAGAAAAAATTGGACTAGCGAACTTATGACGGTTAACCCAATAAAAACAATCAGATGTTTCCTTTTAATAAAACTATATGTGTAAACAAAAAATAACCAGTAAAACAACAAGCGGCCCCAGTAAAGGGAGCCAACCAAGTTTCTTTGCCAGCCGTAATGCGGTCCGTTAATTAAAAGCGTAAATAACAAATAACCGAGGAAAATATACGCCAAACGGACTTTTTTCCAAGATATAACCAATGGCTTAAACCGGTATTTTAGAAAAGAAACCGCTAAAATGACTGCCATCGCCAATTCATACAGATAAAAGTTAACCTGCTGGTTGAGAAAGGAAATTCGCCCCAACTGCCCGAGAGAAAATAGAAACATTGTTATATATAACAAGGCATTTATCATGGAATTAGTGAAAACTAGACATGATTCGCGGAAATCCGATTGAATTGATACAATTTAACACGCACAAGAAACGAATGAAAACTCATGAAAAAAGAATAGGCAAATCCCGCCGGGCCATCAAGAAACCCGCCATACATAAAATAATTCAGTTTGAATTTGATCAACGGATAAAAAATAATTTGGAAAAGATTAGCCGTTTTGCCCTGGTCATATAATTCCCGGGCGCGGATCGTGCTGTATTTATTAATATCTTCCAAAAAATCTTTGACTGTCGGATGAGGGTAATGATTGAGATAACCATCAAGCATTCCGACATTGGCCGCCGTGTAAAACACTTCATGAACATCGCCCAAAAATATGCCGCTATCTTTTTTTACCAAGCGAACGATCCCTTTATTTCTCGCTTTAGCTGTTTCCCCATACCTCAATTCCCTTCCCCACCAGAAATCGCGACGTTTGATATAAAATGCGTTGACCGCTCGGGCGGATCGATGATCCGCCCCTACAGCGTGGGCAATATCGTTTTTTAATTTTTCCGTCACCCGCTCATCCGCATCAACAAACAGTATCCAATCCCCAACTACCTGTTTCATCCCGAAATTCCGCTGCGCTGCAAAATCCCCTTTCAACTCTCTCTCGATAATTTTAACTTTTGATTTATAATTTGGACTTTTGACTTTTAACTTTTGAATTTCCGCCAGGGTCCTGTCGGTGGAATAATCGTCGATAATAATAATTTCCGTACAGAATTCCAGTGATTCTAAACAATCGCATATATCTTTTTCCTCATTTTTGGTCAGAATAACAGCCGAGATATTCATTTACGATTATTATATAACTTCGTAAGCTCTGAAATATAATGCTTCCACGAAAATTTCCTGACGATTGTTTTTGAATCGAATTTTACTCCTTCGCCTTTTAGAACTTTTTGAACTTTTTCTACGAAATCATATTTATCGTTTGCCACATTGACATACGACGCCAATTCCGGAATAATTGCCGAATGCAAACCGACAACCGGTGTCCCGACAGAGAGTGCTTCCAATACCGGCAGGTTAAAACTTTCGTAATGGGAAGCGGTTAATAAGGCCGAAGCATCGGCATATAAATTTTTCAGTTCGGCTCGGGTCGCGGAATTAACCATATATAGCTTGTAACCGGGGAATTCTGTCATTATTTTTTTTAGAAACTGGAAATTTTTTATCGGATGATTCATTCCGACGGCCAGAAAATATTTTGCCTTATTTCCCCACGGCCGCCTCGAATTGAGACAATTAGCCATATCCACCGGCACGCCGAAAGGAATGACGTGTACGTTTTTATTTTCCGAAAATAACTCCGCCATCTCCCGTTTTACTCTCCGTGATGAAACAATGATTGCGTCTGCCCGTCTCGTCATCTCCCCCAGATAAATGCTCATCCGGAAAAAAATGTCCCGGTAATAATGGGGGAAATAACGGTACGATAAACCGTGGGAAAAAGCGATGATTTTCGCCCGCGTATATAAAGGGATCGCCTGATTCAAGGCTAGAAAAACGTGACTGTTTTGCAAAAATTCCTCCAGGCTAACGCGCGCTTTCATCCATAGCCGACGCGGCAAAAGGATCCGGTAATCTGACAGACCGGTCATTTGCAATTCCGCCGGTTTCTGGCACAGCGAATAAAGGGCATAATAATTATTTTTGTCGTAATTGAGAATTGCCTGAATTAGGTTGTAGCTAAAAATATAATTACCGAACCTTTGGCCGGATGCAGCGCACAGGCCACCGGCATCAATGGCGATTTTCATAATATTTTATCCAAACAAAACGGGTAAGGAATATTAATATAATCAGATTGGTCAGTTCCGATAAAACGGTAATGGCGCTTGAGGCCATAAAAGAAAACCGCGGTATCAACCACCAATTTAAAGCGAAATTGAAAATTGTCTGGAAAATAAAAACATAAATAACCAAATAGGCTTTTTTCAAAACATACAAAATATTAAGGAAAACCGAGTTAAACAAAACCAGCGGCAGCGTAAAAATGACCACTTTCAAAACCGGAATCGACGGCTGGAAATTACTCTTCAGGACAAAAGGAAGGATGGGTGGAGCCAGAAAGTATACACCCAATGCCGTTCCCGAACCGACAAACGCCAAAAAAACCAGGTCTTTTTTTATCTTACTGATAAACAAACGGTTGTTTTTCGCCAGCCGGGCAAAAACCGGCGTCGCTGTAACATTATAGCTGGCGGCGATAAAAAGCAAAGCGTCAAAAAATTTATAACCGGCCGAATAAATCCCGACGGCCGCCTCCCCTTTCAATCCTTTGAGCAAAAAAACATCGAGATTGAAATACAATTCGCCGAAGAAAGCAATCAGGACGAAAATGTAAGACTGCTTAATGATCTGAAGCCAACCGGCCGGGTCGAATTTGAAAACAAACCGCCTTAATTCATGCCGCAAAAATAAATAGTTAACGGCGGCATAGCCGGCGTAGTATATAAAAATAACGATAAAAACCGCCAATAGCCGCCGGGTGAGAAACAAAACGGCGATGATCGTCGATATCAAAAGAAGATTGAAGATAAACGAATTGCGGGAAGAGATGAAAATTTTTTCTTTGACGGCATTCCAGATAAAATAACTGCCGGACATCATATTCGTAAAAATGGCGACCGACGTCACCAGTATATAGATAAAAATTTTTTGGCTGCCATGGAATAGTGCTCCCGCCAGAATTATCGTCACGGCAAAAATAATAAGCGACAGGATAAACCGCAGATTGGCGAGCGTCCGGAACCGATCCTCTTTTTCCGACGGCAGGTGAACAATGCCATAGGAAGTAGTGCCGAAATCGACTAATGGCGAGAGCAATCCGACCTGCGCCCAGACCAAAGTGTAGATACCGTATTCCGGTACTGTCAGAAAATGAACGAGGAAGATAAAATTGATAAAATTCAATAATTTGGTGAAAAAGGACGACAAGTTCAGGCTGAAAAAATTAACCAAAAATGGCCGTTTAATCACTTCCTCGAAGACTGTTTTGGGTGAACGAACCATCTCATGAATTTTTTGCCATAAATTACTGTATTTCAGGAAAAAAATCAGCCGGTTACGGGCCAACAGATAATCCTTTTGCGGATTAGCCCGGTTGGATACTTCCAAATGCTTGTATTTCCAGGCGGTATCGATTCCTACTTTTAGTCCAAACTGTTTTGCGCGGAAGCAGTACTCCACCTCCTCATAATAAATAAAATATTTCTCGTTGAAAGGGCCTAACCGATCAATTGCTTTCCGGTCGACGATCATGAGTGACCCGGAAACGAAATCGCGCTCGGCAAAATGATCGGCCGGTTTTGAGTTGATAAGACCGCCGCTTAGGCGCCATTTGTCGATTTCCCCGCCGTAATAAATAGTGCCATCCTGCTCCATTGCTCCGCCCCAGATATCAAAATGTTTTTTGCCGGCGATAAGATCATTGGCGGTCAAACCGGCGAGGGAAATGTCCGGATTACTGATGATAAACAAATCGCAATTGTCATCAATCGCCTGGCAGAGACACTCGTTGATACCGGCGGCATAACCGCGGTTATCCCGGCGCTTGTCGCTGACGTAAAAATGCCAGTCGGAAAAGCCTAAACCGGCGATTTCCCTTTCCAGACGCCTGATATTTTTCAATTCCTCGGTCCGGTAAAATGTCGTTACCCAGGCAATTTTCATTTACCGTATATTATAATTGACTGCATGAAAAAAGTACCGGTCAGTCTGGTTACCGGCGGCGCCGGCTTTATCGGCTCTCATGTCAGTCAGTATTTAATAAACTCACAACATAAAGTCGTCATTCTTGATGATTTAAGCGGCGGTGACAAAGAGAATATTCCGACCGGGGCAATATTCGTTGGCGGATCAATTATCAACAATAAATTATTAACGAAAATATTTGACCGCTACCGTTTCGATTATGTTTTCCATCTGGCCGCTTACGCCGCCGAAGGTTTAAGCCATTTTATCCGCCGGTTCAACTACACCAACAACATCATCGGTTCGGAAAATTTGATCAATCTGTCGGCAAAACATAAAGTTAAACGGTTTGTTTTTACCTCCAGTATTGCCGTCTATGGCGCCAATCAGACGCCGTTTACCGAAGAGGCCGTTCCTCGGCCGGAAGATCCTTACGGCATCGCCAAATACGCCGTCGAACTGGATTTGCAGGCCGCTTATCGTTTATTCGGGTTGAATTACACAATATTCCGGCCACACAATGTTTATGGCGAACGACAAAACCTCAACGATCCCTTCCGCAATGTCATCGGCATTTTCATGCGCCAGATGAAGCGGGACGAACCGCTGACGGTTTTCGGCGACGGCCGTCAGACACGCGCTTTTTCCTATATCGACGATGTCGCTCCCTATATCGCCGGTTGCGTCGGCAACGATAAAACCGCCAACCAAATTTATAATATCGGCGCCGATACCCCTTACCGCGTCCTTGATCTGGCGTATATGGTTACAGCAACAATGGGGGTTAAACCGGATATTATTCATTTGCCGTCAAGAAAAGAAGTGATAGACGCTTATTCCAATCATCGCAAAGTCCGCCGGGATTTTGGCATCAAAAATACGGTTCCGTTAAATGAAGGGCTGAAAAAAATGGCTACCTGGGCAAAAACGGTTAAATTGAAGAAAAAAGCAATAAAATTTCAGCTGGAGTTGTCCAAAAACCTGCCAGTCAGTTGGAAAAAATATTTTTGAGGGCGAGCGTAATATAAGTTAGAAACTCCATGTAGGCAAATCCCAGATCGAGCGGCATGCGCCACCATCCGTCCTTATAACCCTTGCTTTTAATAAACCGCGCCCAAAACATATGCGGCGGATAGAGGAAGATTTTTTTCAGCGAACTTTTTTCACCGGCCGCTTTTTTTTGCCGGGCATCGCGGATGGCGTATCCAGTGAATTTTTTATACATCTGCCAAAAGGAACGGTAAGAATAATGATCAATATGACCCTTTAACCTTCCTACTTTACCACTCTTCAACTCGAATTTTTCATGAATCAAGCGTGGAGAAATTTTGGCGGCGTTTTTTTGGAATAAGTGAATCATCTTATAATCTTCTCCACCATAACGTACTCGCCGGCCGAGAAAATGATTGTGATAAGGAATAAGGTAAGCATCATTTTCAGCAATACAACAGTTTAGTAATTTAACAATTTCCCTTTGCAGTTTTTCTGAAACGATTTCATCGCTATCCAAAATCAATATCCATTTTCCCTTCGCTTTGCCGGCGGCATATCTTTTCTGCTTTCCCAAATCTTCCTCATGATGCTTAAATACTGTATAAACTTGATGAAATTGAAGAACTTTATGAACAATATCGACCGTTTTATCCGTCGAACAATCGTCGACAACTATTATTTCATCCGCCAATCCTTGGACGGAAGTAAGCGACCGGCCGATTGTCGAAGCGGCATTTTTGGTGATCATGACGACCGATAGCGAAGTCTTCATAATCGGCTTTGATAGACTGTCCCCGACGGTGGCATCACTTTTTTTTCTTTTTTTAATTTTAAAAGTATATTATATACGTTAGGCAATGTAAGACCGGTATTGTTCATGTAATTTATTTAATATTTCCGGGCCGGTAAGCCCCTGGGAAACTAATTGGATCACTTGCACCGACTGCTTATCATCGCAGGAAGGATGCGGTACTATTTTTTGCCTGTAAGGAATCATCGTGCCGGCGGCCCTAAGTGCGTGCAATTTGTTGCCGGCAGCTGACAAAGGGACACCAAGCTGATCAACGATCAATTGGGCGGTTTCTGCTGCATTCCATCTATGACGCAACTCCAGTTCTTTTGGCATAGCTCTTGGCTTCTTGGCTATTGTATTATAAATAACTACCTTAAGCAACAATAAATTATGCTACAATTATCTCTATGCTAAAACCAAATGTATATTATTATTCCTTGACCGATGTTGCCCATCCCGATATTTCAAATGCTGCCCGTAAGCTGCTCGAAACGCTTATTCGGGAAGAACATATAACGCTGCAAAATGAAATTCCTCTTAAAGTACATCCGGGTGAGCCGGGAAACACCAGTTTTGTCCGTCCAACAAACTATGACGGTATCATCGATTTTCTTGAGGAAAAAAATATTAAAACGTATTTTATCGAGACCAATACGGTCACGGGAAGACGGACAAACGAATTAGACCACCAACAAGTGGCCAAAGAACACGGATTTACGCGGATTCCCTTTGTGGTGGCCGATGGAGAACGGGGGACGAATGACGTTGCTGTAGCCGTAAAAGGCGGCTTGCATCTGCAACACGCGAAAATTGCGACCAGACTGGCGGATAAAAACCAGATTATTATTCTTTCCCATTTCAAAGGCCATGTTTCGGCCGGATTCGGCGCCGCCCTTAAAATGCTCGGTATCGGATTCGCCTCGCGCCGCGGTAAAATGGATGCCCATTGTAAAGTGGCTCCGCCAGATGACGGTACGATCAACTGGGTGACTGACAGAAGTAATTTATATTCCAACGAGCCTTTTCGACAACGGATGGTAGAATATGCTCAAGCGGCAGTAAACGAAAAAAAGTATCTTTACATCACCTACGCCATCAATCTTGTCGAAAACTGCGATTGCGACAGCAAGCCGATGGAACCCATCTGCCGTGATCTGGGAATTTTTGCCTCCATCGATCCGGTCGCCATAGACAAAACAGTGCTCGACGAACTGGCTAAACGGGAAGGTAAAATGCCGTTTGCCGGCGGCGAAGCGTTGGCGTATGCCGAAAAACTCGGGTTGGGATCGCAGAAGTACAACCTTGTCTCCATGCATTAATATCACGGAGTCTTTAAAACGACCAAAAGCTGTGCCTCACCGGTATTTAACAGGCGGTTTATAAACGAAAGACATTTAAAATATATTCTTTTTGCCAATGGATAATCAAACCGGTCGTCATCGGAATAACTGGCATCAATGATTTTAAACCCGTTTTTTTGCATAAGCTCCCGGATCTGTTTTTTGCCGAAGTGCCAGATATGCTGCGTCGGCATTAAAAATTCCCAATATTTTTTTCGGAGAGAAAATATGATGTTATCGGTATTGGGCAGACCGATGACGATAATGCCGCCGGGCTTTAATATTTTTTTGGCCGATTTCAGTTCATTCGTAATGTCTTCAATATGTTCCAGGACATGGTTATATATGATACCTTCGAATTTCTTCCGGTGTTTCCTTATATATATATTAATAGTAGTATTAACAACCCTGCTTCCCAGTCTTTTTCTAGCTTTTAAATATTCTTTACGGTTTGGTTCGATACCCGTTATATCGTATCTTTCTTTTTTCAGGAGCGATAGCAAGATGCCGGTGGCGCAGCCGACATCCAATATCCGACCGGTCGGTTTATGACGTTTGATTTTATCGACAATCGGCTGAAAAAGTTTTTCGAACTTTCGGATATCTTTTTCGTAAACTCGCGTATGGTTTTCCTGCGGATCAAAAGCAGCGTTTATCTTCGGAAATGTTTTCAGCGTCCCGCATGTGACGCACTTGCCAATAATTGTTCCTTCATAATGGGAGAAAACCGTTTCATTTTGGTAACGGATATATTCTTGAAAATCGCTCTCTGTCCCGCAACATACACATCCTGACTTGAACATATTGTGAACAATTATACTGTTTTGTTATTATTACCTCATGCTTAAATGCCCCATCTGTCGAAATCCAAATACAAAATTAAAATACACAATTAATAAATATACATATTATGATTGCGGTATCTGCCAAACATTATTTCTTCATCCCCAACCGACGGTAAAACAATTAGCGGAATATTATAAACAGGAATTTATCTATGAAGCGGGCTCACAATACGAAAAAAGAATCCGCGATCAGGCAAAACGAACTTTAAAAAACCTAAAAGAAATGAATCTTACCGGAAAATCATTGCTGGATATTGGATCCGGTTTGGGTTATTTTCTCGATGAGGCACAAAAAACCGGATTGGACGCAACCGGCATCGAACCGTCCAAAAAATTCGCCGCCTTATCCCGAAAGCTTTATCGTACCAACGTAATCAATGCAGATCTTGAACTATTTTTTAAGAATAATCGTCATAAAAAATACGATTTCATTACCATGATCAACGTCATCGAACACTTCAATAATCCGTTTAAACAGATAGCCATCGTTTCCAAACTCCTCAAAAAAGACGGCATCCTCTACCTCGAAACGCCAAACTATAATAGCTGGCTATATATGATAGAAAAAGAAAAATATACTTTCCTTACTCCACCAGATCACACATATATTTTTTCGTCGGTTTCTTTTTCGTTTCTAATAAAAAATGATTCCTCTCTAAAAACTAGAGATACTTTAACTTATAGTTATCCCGAACATTTGATGGGTATACTAAAGAATTTATTAAAAAATAAAAAAAATCAAATTCTGTTGAACGATTCTATGCAAGCAAATAAAGAAAACAATATAGCAATATCAAAATCGAAAACAATAAAATATATGTTATTTGATAAAGCTTTATCTATGATTTCCTACAAGATATTGAATTATTTTAACTATGGTAGTTTTTTAGAGCTATATATAAGGAAAATATAATACTTTTGTAGCATATAATCCATTGACGCCTTCTTAAAGATAGTGTATGAGTTGAAATATGATTAGAAAAACTATTGTTATTTTATTATTTCTATTCCTTATTAATGGAAATGTCGGTGCTGCCTGGAAAAAGTATGACAAAAATCCAATAATATCTACAAGTTCAGGTGGTTGGGATGCTTCGCATGCATCTGCACCTAGCATTATTTTTGATAATAGGACATATCAATTATGGTACATGGGTTATGGACAGAATAAATGGAGTATAGGTTTAGCAACTTCCACAGATGGTAAAACATGGGACAAATCTACTACCAATCCAGTATTACTACCATCAAACGAAACTTCTTATTCTGAAACCGATATTGTAGAACCTTCCATATTAAAAAATGATATATATAGAATGTGGTTTAATTCATTTGATATCAGTAAAGAAGATTATAAAATAAGATACGCAACATCGACTGCAGGTTTATCATGGCAAAAATATCCAACTCCTGTTCTCGTTGGTGAAAAAAATTGGGAAAAAAAAGGTGTTGCTACTCCTAGTGTAATCTACAAAGATGGTAAATATTTTATGTGGTATTCTGGTTGGGGATACGGTTCTCCTTGGCAAATTGGACAAGCAGAGTCCACTGACGGAATAAATTGGGTTAAGTATACCAACAATCCTTTAGCGCTACCTTCATTAGGGCATATCGGTGGTCCAGATGTAACATATGAAAATGGTAAGTATTATATGTTTTATCATACGGGGGGAGGTTCGGCAACGGATATTTATTACGTAACATCATCTGACGGCATTAACTGGCAATGTGAAAATAGTTGTTCAATATTAAAATCTCAAGGAACCGGTTATGATTCGCAAGCAATGCTTAATCCTTCATTATTCATCGTAAATAATGAATGGTACTTAGCTTATGCTGGATCTAATGGTCAACATTTGCAAATCGGACTTGCAATTAGGGAGGAGCCAACGGTGGACAAAACGCCTATTGTCATCATCCCCGGCTTTATGGCTTCATGGAATAGGGATGCGATCCTGCACAATTCGGCCATCAACCCCGGTGATTGGCAGCTGACACCTTTTGTCGAAGAATATAAGGGAATAATCAATACTTTCAAAAATCTGGGTTACCAAGAAGGTCGGGATTTTTTAGTTTACCCATATGATTGGCGAAAAAACCTTGATGAAGACGCCGATAATTTAAATAATTTTCTCCAGCAAAAAATTTGGAATGATAAGCCGGACGCCAAAATCGATCTTGTTGGCCATTCGCTTGGCGGACTGGTCGCTCGGACATGGGTCCAGAAATATAGCTCAGACAAAGTCGATAAATTAATCACCGTCGGTTCTCCCCATAAAGGCACTGCTCAAGTTTATAAACCGATTGAGGCCGGTGAAATCGACAAAAGCAACGATTGGTTGTGGCTGGCGACAAAATCGATATTGATGCTGAATAAAGATTCAATAGAAACCGATAAAGAGACTGCCAATGATCGGCTACCCGTTTTAGCTGACATGCTGCCGACCGAACCGTTTCTAAAACAAAATGGCAGCAATATTTCTATCGATTCGATGCAAATTAAAAACAATTATTTAATTACTGCTAATAATAACATAACCCCAATATTGCCAAAACTATCGATGGTCGTGGGTCAAAAAAGTAATAATACTCTGGCCGGTTATGATATCGGTACCCGGACAGTCCTCGACCAGTTGCTCGATCTTTATCCCGACGGCCGACCGATTGGCAGTTTCGGCGACACCGGCGACTATTTGATTTTAGCCGTGAGCGCCGGAATCGGAAATAATATAAAAACTTTCTCCACATTTGATCACGGTGAATTGATTTTTAAAAAAGACGCCATCAAAGAGATACTGACAGAATTAAATATTCCGGTAACCGATAACCAAATCGTCGAAAGCAGCCCAACAATCATTTCTCCGTCGCTTATTTTTATGATCAAATCACCGGCGACAATGGAAGTCGTCTACAACGGCAATTCATATCAGGAGCATGACGGAATTATTTTTATTCCCGGTGCCCAAAATGGCGATTATACTCTAAACATTCACGGAAAAGAAAACGGCCATTATACCGTTCTTGCCGGCCAGATTATCGCCAATGGCGATTTTTGGAATACGATCGACGGCGACATTATCCAGACCCCGCCTTCTAACCAAACCGACACTTATCATATCAATTTCGATTCCAATTTATCCCAACCGCCATTATCTCCCGAATCCGCCTTTGACGAAATCATCAATAACCTTACCGACCTCCGTCAGAATTACAACAATACCCAAATTACCTCGGCCATCAATTCGCTTAAACAAGGAAAAATACTTTTCCGTTCCAATCAGATATCAGCGCTGAAATCATTTTTGCTTCTTGCCCATTCCTATTTGCTGACGGCCAAAAACAGGACGACCGAAGACGGAACAAAAAATAAATTATCAGCCATTCTTTCGAAGTCGGAAAACCTGTATCAAACCGTCCTGACAGGCAGTAATCAAACAATAAATACTGCTTATCTGCAAAATAAAATGCAGGGCGACAACGATATTTTTTCCGATCTAACCGTCAACTTATTATTGCAAAAAAATCAGGGACAAAATACCGCTGGAAAAAACGGTCTGTTGGCAGAAACACAAAACCGGCTGACGGCAGCGCAAAATTTTTACTCCCGCCAAAATTATTTAGCAACCGAAATCACGCTGGATACCGGTGAAAATTTAATTGATAATCTTAGAAAACCATAAAGATCGGAGGTGAAAAAATGAAAAAAATATTATCAAGCTTAATAATTATTCTGGTCTTATCTGCGTTGACGATTTCCGCCACCCGCGCCTATTTCAGCGATACGGAAACATCGACCGGCAACCGAATTGCCGCCGGGACGCTGGATCTAAATTTGGATGGAGGTAATACTAATGTTGTGAAATTTGATTCGGTGGCGATAATGCCGGACGAAACCAAGAGCGGTACGTGGACCATCCATAACGCCGGCTCGATCGACGGCTATCTTGACCTGCACAACATTACCAAAAGCAGCGACGAAAACAGCTGTATTGATTCCGAACAGGCGGCCGGCGACAACTCTTGCGGCAATCCTGGTACCGGTGAAGGAGAATTGTTAGATTTATTGAGTACCAAAATATTCGTCGATACCAACCACAACAATATTTATGATGATGAAGAAACGATAATTTATAACGGTTCGTTTAACGACCTGGACAATAATTATGATATGAATCTACCGCTTGCCGCCGGAGAAACAAAATATATTACGATGAATATTTCCTGGCCGCACAGCACCAATGACGATCAGGGCCAGGGTGATACTTTGAATTTCGGGATGACCTTTGAATTGGGTCAAACCGCCGGACAATGAAAAAAATAAGCGCCAAACTAATATTGATTTTATTATTATTAAACATGAAAATGGTGTCGATAAGCGGCGCCTATCTGGCCGATAGCGAGACGTCCGGCAATAATCTCATCCGGGCCGGGGTATGGAATGTGGCTCCGAATATTGCCGACGTCTCTTCCCGGCTGGCGACACCCAACGCAATCAATGAACCGCAGACCGTCATCAACTGGACTACCGACCGGCCCGCAACCGCTAATCTCGAGTGGAAAATTGATTCCGGCGATCCCTGGACGCTGTTTGAACCGGAGGACACGACGGCCGACAAAACGAATCAGACAGTAACAATTGCTGGTTTATTACCATTAACGACTTATTATTATCGCGTCCACAGTGCCAATCAATACGGCCGGGAAACGGTTTCTAAAGAATACAAGTTTGCCACCGGCCAATTCCGCTTCGACAATTTTTTTGCCAAAAGCGATATTGTCATCAATGAATTTTTGCCCAATCCGGCCGGGGCCGACGATGCACCAATGCCCGCCGGTGAATGGGTCGAGCTTTTTAACCGCAGTTATACCGCTTCCCATGATTTGACCGGCTGGTACCTGAGCGATTCCGTCGTCGCCCATCATCTTAAGATTACAAAAACTAATTCTGTCAACTCTGATTCCACCGGCCAGGCCATGACTCTCTCTCCGCGACAATTTCTAGTCGTTTACCGTAACGGCAATCATGGTTTCAATCTGAATCATGATGCTGACCAGGTTAATCTGTTTGATAATACCGGTACACTTGTCGACCAGTATGAATACAGTAATAACAATGGCGATACGGTGTTGGAAAATAAATCTTTCTGCCGTTATCCCGACGGGGCCGATACATGGTTTGACCCGCCGGCGACGCCGGGGAGACAGAACCTACTGGGTAATTTTTAACGTCTGTAACGTCGTTCACTGTCAAACCAAAATGAAAATGTCACCCCCTAATTTGTAACGTCAGCTTAAAAATCGTTGCCTCCAGGGATGATCTTTGGGTGGTATCCAGTTACTTTTGTGTTCCGTTAAGATAATCGGCGTTGA
>JAJYLO010000066.1 GCA_021787635.1 bacterium
TGAAGAAAAAAGAGCTTGACGGATTTTACTACGGCTTTGCTAATCAGACACTCTGGCCGCTTTGTCACGTTGTTTTTGTCAAGCCGATTTTCCATTCGTCATGGTGGCAGGAATACGTCAAAGTCAACCAAAAATTCGCCGATGCCATTTTAACAGAGCTAAACGACGATGACGCTTTTGTCTGGGTCAATGATTATCATCTCGCTCTCCTGCCGCAGTTTCTCAAAGCCAGCCGGCCGTCACTTATGGTCGGCACTTTCTGGCACATTCCCTGGCCAACCTACGAAATTTTCCGGATCTGCCCCTGGAAAAAAGAATTGTTGGAAGGATTGCTCGGATCGGATTTCATCGGTTTTCACCGCGGCTACCAAGTCGAAAATTTCATCGAATGTTGCCGCCGAGAATTGGGAGTAATCGTCGATTCCGAACCTCGCTCCATCATCTACAAAGAGCACCAGACCAAGCTTGCTAATTTGCCGGCCGGCATCGATTATCATGAAATCAAAGAAAAGCTCGAAAAACACAAAACCGTTACCAAAAACCTGATTAAACGCGATTTCGGCTTCGATTACCAGTACCTGGCAATCGGCATCGACCGGCTCGATTACACCAAAGGCCTGGTGGAACGCTTACGGATCATTGACCGCTTTTTGGAAAAATATCCCGAATTCCAGGAAAAATTCGTCTATTTGGCGATCGGTGCACCGTCGCGAACTCATATTCCCGCCTATAAAAATCTCGGCCGGGAAATTACCGATCTGATCGATAAAATCAATTGGAAATACATGACCGGCGACTGGCAACCAATATATTTTGTCAATAAAGTTCTGCCGCGGGATAAAATTTTGGCCTATTACAAGTTGGCCGACGTCTGCCTGGTCACGTCCCTGGACGACGGCATGAATTTGGTCGCCAAAGAATATGTCATTTGTTCGCCACCGGAAAAAGGCGCTCTTATTCTTTCTAAATTTACCGGCGCTGCCAAGGATTTGAAACAGGCGCTTTTAATCAACCCGTATGATATTGAGCAGTCTGTCGACATTTTGTTCCAGGCATTGACCATGCCGGCCGCCGAAAAAATCAAGCGCAATACCCAGATGAAGAATATCGTCAAAGAAAATAATATTTATCAGTGGGGTGTGGAATTTATCGGAGATACCGTCAGTTAAAATAAGAAAGCTAAGAGGATAATGCCGATACTAACGGCAAAAAATATTACTGCATATTGAATTGCTCCCGTTTGCGGTAAAGACGTCACTGTTGTCGGAGAAAGAGCAGTAGTCGCCGAAGGTGTCGCCGTTTGCGCCAGGACATGCCCGACAAAGAAAAACAGCGAACCGAGACCAATAATCACTAATAGCGTTATCAACAATTTTCTTTTTGTCATACAATAATCATTGTGTACTATTTATGCCGGGATGTCAAGAGATTGGGAAACTGTATAATATAATTGTGGATTCAATTAAAGATATTCTTAAAAGATTCGACCCTCTTAAAGATAAGTATATTTCCCGCGAATACCAGGCGTTCGGCGTTTACCTGGCGCAGAAGCTCGAAGACGAGCGCCACAAAAGCCTCTATATTAAATTTGCTAAAACCATCCCCCGGCCGATACTTGAGGAAGCCCTACGCTATGTCATTGACGCAAACGCCCGAAAGAAAGCGGCGCTTTTTATGTGGAAACTGAAAGAAATGAAAGCGTTTCAAAAGTAACCATTCGCCCAGTAAGCAACGCTTCTTATACCCTTTTCATTTAAATACTGTGTTTTTAATTTAACAGATTCTTCATCCTCAAACCAGATAATATGGTAATCGATCCGGTAAATTCCCTGGTCATCAGGCGTACTGCTGGAAACGGTGTAATCAATCTCCGATTCTTTAGAAACATCATCCCGTTTATATATGCAATCTTTCAGCAGACACCCGATGCTTATATTGCCAGAATTGCCTATACCTAAAAATTTGGATTTTATTTCATTGAGAGTCAAGGCTTTGGCCGGCGCTATTGGCCGTTTTTTTTCATCGACATTCCAATCGTATCCAAACATGCCAAAGATAACGGTAATTTTATTAGATGGAACAAATTGTAAAAAATCCGTGATCATCCGTTGAAAATCGTATCCGCGTGAATCCGTGTCTTTTAAAGGAAAGTTCGGCCCCGGCTCACCGCGACTTTTATGGAAATCGTATGCCATCACCATAATTTCATCGCTGTGATCATTGATAAATCGTAAATCGAATGGTCGCCGGCGGTAAAAAGTATCGCCGTAAATGGCAACGGCCATTTTGATATAGTGTTGATGAAATTGTGTATAAAAATATTCGACGAATTTGTTTATTTGCGTCATGGCATCATCGGTTGGCAATCCGGATATTTCTAGATCCAGGACGATGCCGGAGACATTATAGTTTTTTGCTATATCGATATTGCTCTGTACCAGTCCCGGCCACTGCGATTGTTCTGGCAATTCCGCAATTTTAACCGTATACCAAATTTCTTTTTGACCATTTAACTGCGATGGTAGCGACTTGGTCATTGTCCCGAAATAAATCAACCGATCATAGCCGGTAGGGATTTTGCCTGTTCCAGTCAAACTCCAATCGGGGACGAACAGGGATTTTTTTTCGTTGACGGCCACCGCTTGTTTTAGCGTCGGCGTAACGGTAGCTATTTTTTTTACCACCGGTAGTTTTTTTCGGGAAGAAAACAGAAAGCCACCAACAATAATTGTTCCAAGCAGTAACAGCGGCCCGATTTTTTTCATCTAATTATGATAACAGAATTAGGTATTGACAAACGCTTTTTTTTCCTCCATAATAATTTTTAGGATGAAAATAACCGTCTACACTATTACTAACTGCCAGTTTTCCAAACAGGAAAAAGATTATCTGAAAGCACACAATCTCCCGTACGAAGAAAAAAATCTCGAGTCAAATAAGGAATTTTTAGCGGAAATGCTCGCCGTTTCCAACAATTTCGCCGGTACGCCTGTCACTAAAATCGAAAAAGATGATGGCCAGATCGCCGTTTTAAAGGGTTTTACCGAACCTGAATTAGCCACCGCCTTAGGCTTAACGCCAAATCCAGCGGCGTCAACGGCGACTACCGATGCGACGATACCGGTTCCGACTTTGGGCGCCGAAATAACATCCGACGCGATAAAGGCGGCCCAAACCGAACCGCCACAACCACCGACACCCCAACCTTCAATTCCGCCCACACCGACTCCGCCCGCATCGCCTGAACCGTCACCCGTTCCGCCTACGCCCGAACCCCCGTCTAAAACACCAGCCAGCGAAACACCCGTCCCGGCGGAACCAACCATTCCCCCGGTTGCACCGGTAATGCCGGAAACAACTGTTCCGCCAGCCCCGCCTGCGCCTGAACAACCAGCAGCCGCACCAAGCAATGATGCTTTGAATTCCATTCTTAATGATTTGCAGACCAAATCGGCCGATCCGACTCCGGCAACGTCAACCGCACCCACTACTGACAATCTTCCAAACATTCCCGACTTTTCAGCAACGACGTAAACACTAAACACACAGATTGCCATCTCCCGTCCCCATATTAAAATTGTGGAAACGATCACCCGGTCAGAGGAATCGAAAACAGCCTGGAACGGACACCAGGGCCGGATCGATTAATGCCATATTTTATATTTCCGGCCGCCGGTCATGATCTGCGACCGGAAAAAACTGGTCGAATCGTTGGGAGTATCAAAAACGATGATTAGAACTGAAGAATTTTCCGGCTATTA
>JAJYLO010000067.1 GCA_021787635.1 bacterium
TGGTTAAAAAACATATGGGGCATTTGTATTTTTTCATATACCCCATCTTTACCTATCTTATGTTGTTATTACAAGTAGATTCATTGTTTAAAGGTTACATATTTGATACGGTACCTTTTATGTCTGTTGAAAATTTTGAAATCGTTGATTCAGAGCAGAGATTTGTCGAATTAGGCACACCATCCGTCCAGGATTATCTCAATCTTGCTTCTCAATCACGTGTACCGAGATACGCCGGTTTTGCGGCTCAAAATGTCGCGCAGGATATCGAACCGAAAATTTTTGCATTATATACTTCTATTAGCCCAAACACTCCGCCAAATCTTTCCTTAGCCATTCTTGAAGCTTTATTCGACAACCAGGTAAAAACATTATTTCCTTCAGTTGATGAAGCCAATTGCGCCCTGCAATATTTATTCTTAATTGGCGCTGCCAAGACTTATCAGAAATTCTCGTTACCTTTACCTCAAGGCGCAATGGTTGCTTCATTAGATGGAAGTGAACTTTTGAGCGTAACGAATCAACGCGAAGGAGCTTTCCGAGACCTGGCGTATAGAGCCGGTAGAATTTATGAATACCTTAATCAGAAAACACCAACAGTACCGAAACTTATTCAAGAAGTTGGAAAAAAGATAGAACAATTAATTGAAGATCCGAAACTATACTCAAATATTTATCGGGCCCATATCAAAGGGGGTAAGGCAAAACCGGTAGCAGCCTGATTTATTCGTCGAAATTAGAATTAGATGCGTACACCAAGTATTTTTTTAAATCACCCGGTGATTCGACATCTATTCTTTCTCCGTTGAAAACATTAACTGTGGTCTTGCTGCCTTTGGTAATTCTCTGAAACCTTTCCACTTCTTTCGTCGTGGCTTTTACGGGAGTGATAATGAAATTCAGGCATCCTTCAGGATTACGACTGGTAACCGAAGCGCTGGCGGGAAAATCCTCATCTAAATTCCATATTCTTTCCATTTAAACATTGTTGTCCTGCTTAAGAAATGGTTATTTCTCAAGCGCCCTATCGTTTCTTTCCTTACCCACATCGAGTTATAACTGGCATAATCAAATAATTGGGAGATTGCCCGGTGCAAACCTTCACCGATATGCAGTGGTTTAAATTTATCCGGCTGTTTCTGCGCCGCTCCAATATTATAACACTACTGGAGTTCCCGCCCTACTTTTTTACTGCGTGGCCGCCGAACTGCTGCCGCAAGGCCGACAGAATTTTGCCGGTGTAGCTGGGATTTTTAGTCGACTGCTTCCGAAATTCCAGCGCCCCTTTGATAATCAGCGCCTCTACTCCCAATTTTTCGGCCGCCGCGACCGTCCATTCCCCCTCACCGGTATGGCCGACTGAACCGGAAACATCTTTTAAATTTTGCCCATGGAGACGGAAAGCATTCTGCAACCAGCCGACCAGTTTTGATTCAATCACGCTGCCATGGTTATAAACCGCGGCGACATTTTCCAGATTAAGTTTATACTCCGCTTTTTTCAGAATCGTAAAACCTTCAGCGATCGCCTGCATCATGCCGTATTCGATTCCATTATGGATCATTTTGACAAAATGACCGGCGCCGGCGCCGGCAAAATACTCCAATCCGTCAGTTACGGCCAGATCGGAAAACAATGGATAATATCGTTGGACTATTTCTTTCCGGCCGCCGACCATCAAAGAAGCGCCATTTAAAGCCCCGGCTGGTCCACCGGAAATACCGACATCGATAAAATGAATCCCTTTTTCCGCTAGTTTTTTGGCGCGGCTTACCGAGTCTTTATAGTATGAATTGCCGCCGTCAATAACCACATCGCCACGATTAAGAAATTTAAAGTAATCATCAATCGCATACCCGGCCGGCAAGGAAAACCAAATCAGTCGTGGCCGGGCTAGCCGATTTAGGAAATCTTCGACGGAAAAGGCGGGGACAATTCCTTCATTGGCCAATTTTTGGGTATCAACTGCGGTTCGATTTAAACCAACCACCCGCCAACCGCGATCGGTGAGCCGGCGCGCCAAGTTACCGCCCATTTTTCCCAAACCAATAATGCCAATTTCTTTTTTGATCACATTTTCATTAGCCAAGAACGTATTGTTATCAATATATTGTGAAGCAATGACCGGCTCGTTCGTATCCGGTTGATAATGATGCAAAGGAACCAGATTTTTTTCCCAGGCGAGGGAGATCGGATCAATAAATTTCCAGGTGGCGGCGACTTCATCGCTTCTCACAAATAGAGTTTGATCGCCCCGGATCGAATCCAAAAGCAGCTTTTCATACTCCTCGACATACTGTGTCCGGCCCAGATTCTCCCGCAATAGAAATTGGAATTTTTGCCCCTCAATATCAAAAAAAAGCCCCGGTTTCTTGGACCAGAGATCGACAAAGACGCCTTCTTCCGGCTCCAGTTGAAAAACCAGCCGGTTTTTTAATAAATGATCCGATCCGGGCGGACAAAAACAAGGCTCGGGATGTTTGAAGGTTATAATGATTTCTTTTTGGGCTTTTTTCAACCGTTTGCCGCTTTCGAGGATAAAGGGGACGCCTTGCCACTGGGGGTGGCGAAGGAAGGCGCGAATTTTAAAATAGGTTTCCGTTGGTGAGCCTAGCCTCACTCCCGATATTTGGTGGTAGCCGTGGTATTGGTCGCGGTAGGTAAAATGTTTTATTTCTTCACGATTGGGAGGAATAAGAGTATTAAGAATATCAAAACGCTTGGAGCGGATCGGTTCGGTCGAAATATTATGGGGACGATCCATCGTAATTAAGGCCAACATTTGGAGAAGATGGTTCTGTCCCACATCGCGCAAAGCGCCGATACCGTCGTAAAAAACACCTCTTTTCTCCACCCCGAGAGTTTCCCATAAGCGAATCTGGACTTTCTCGATGAATTGATTATTCCATGATCCTTCAAAAAGCGGATTGCCGAAGCGGAAATTAAGGATATTCTGGAGCATTTCCTTGGCCAGATAGTGATCGATGCGGTAGATCTGCTCTTCTTTAAACAGTTTTGACAACAGAACTTCCAGACGGGCGGCCGTCTTTTGATCTTTGCCGAAAGGCTTTTCCACCAAGACTCGGGTAAAACCTTCTTCGGGCGAACACGGTTTAGTCAATCCTGAAGCATGAAGATTATTGAGAATTAGTTCATAAAATTGGGGCGGAGCGGCAATGTAAAAAAGTTTATTGGAACAAACTTTCCACTCTTCGTCCCAGTAGCCAAGTTTTTTAGCTAAGCTTTGATAATCCTCAAGTTGATTAAAAGTGCCTTGGTGATATGACCAAAGTCTGGTAAATTGGTCATAATCAGTTTCATGGTGAGACAGTAATATTTCCTGGAGAGATTGCCTAAACTCTTCATCACTCCATGGCCGGCGGGAAAAGCCGAAAACATGAAATAGCTTTGGCAGATAGTGATTTTTATAAAGATGAAAAAGAGCCGGCACGATCTTTTTTCGCATCAGGTCGCCGGTCGCGCCGAGAATAATGAAAATGGTCGGAATGTTGCTCTTATTTTCCATGTCAATCCATATAGTAATACACTCTTAGACTTTAATCAATGCCGATCTATTATCTGTCAAACCAAAATGAAAATGTCACCCCCTAATTTGTAACGTCAGCTTAAAAATCGTTGCCTCCAGGGATGATCTTTGGGTGGTATCCAGTTACTTTTGTGTTCCGTTAAGATAATCGGCGTTGAT
>JAJYLO010000068.1 GCA_021787635.1 bacterium
GACCGTTTTGGATAAATGGATAATGAGCCGGTTCGTCGGTCTGGTCGAATTCATTGCTGAAAGCCTGAAAATTTATGACGCCCAGGATGCGGCCGGCGAAGTGGAAAAATTTGTCAGTGATTTATCAACGTGGTACATACGCCGGAGCCGCGACCGCGTTTGGACCAATTCCGAAGACGAAAAGGATAAGAACGATTTTTACAGCACTTTGCATTTTATTTTAGTTAACTTATCCGTCGTATTGTCTCCTTTCATGCCTTTTATAAGCGAAGAAATTTACGTTAATTTAACCGGGGAAGAATCGGTCAATCTGGCTGATTGGCCAGCAGTAAGTGCAAAACTCAAAATTCAAAATTCAAAACTGGAAGAAGAAATGATGTTGGCGAGAAAAGTGGCGGAAGCGGGCCATGCCAAAAGGAAAGGCGAAAATCTGAAAGTGAGAATGCCGTTGGCAAAATTGGCAGTGACGGCGGACGGCGAATTTGCGAATGTCGGCTGTGACGTCTGGGAAGTGGTGCTGAGAGAATTAAACGTGAAGAATCTGGAAATTAACGGTGAAGTCAAGTACCCGAAAAAAGAAGTGACCGTCAGCGAAGAAGAACTCGCCAAGGAAGGGGAGCTGCGGGATCTCATCCGCAAAATCCAGGCAGAAAGAAAATTACTGGGGCTTAAGCCGACGGATAAGGTAAAAGTGACTGTCCCCGACCGTTTTCTCGAAGATCTTGACTACATCAAAAAGAAAATCATGGCGGAGAAAGTTGAAGCAGGTAGCGAACTGACTGTCCAAGTATGACCAATTTATTAATTCCCTCGGTCCTCCTTTCCCTGTTTGGAGTGTTTACGCTTTTTGGCATCAATACCGGTTTGTTTTTCCATCAGCTAATTTTTGTCGTCATCGCTTTTGCCGCGTTTACTATCGTCAAGAAAATCGGTTTGCCAGTCTTTCGGCTGAACAATAAAATTTTATACTGGTTTTTTATTTCCGTTCTGGCAATTACTTATATTATTGGAGTAGAAGCCAAAGGGTCAAAACGCTGGTTGGATTTCGGTTTGTTCAATTTCCAGGCGTCGGAGTTTTTCAAAGCTTTTTTTATCCTTTTTCTCGCCGAACACCTGACAAAAAGGTATATCCGGCATAACAGTTTTGACGACTTTTTAAAAAGTATCGTTTATTTTGCCTTGCCGACTTTTATTATTTTCAAACAACCGGATTTGGGTAACGCGATGGTTTTTTTCTTTATTTTTCTCGTGATGGTCCTTTTTTCCGATTATCCCAAACGGTACATTTTGTATTTTATCGGGTTTTTGCTGATGACTATTCCCATCGGCTGGTTTTTTATAAAAGGGTACCAGCGGGACCGGATTTTAAGTTTTTTAAGTCCGCACGTCAATACGCAAGGGACGGCGTACAACATGATTCAGGCAATGATTACCGTCGGCTCGGGTAAATTCTTCGGCCGGGGACTGGGACTGGGGACGCAGTCAAAACTGTTTTTTTTACCGGAGAATCATACCGATTTTGCTTTTGCCTCACTGGTTGAGCAGTTCGGCTTTGTCGGTGGACTGGCGATTCTTGTTATTTACGCAGTGATCGTTTATCTATTGGCAAAAAGAGCGCTGAAATTTTATTTCCGACGGGATGAAGAGGACAAGAAAAAATTTCTCTATACAATCGGCGTTCTCACTTACCTGGTTTTCCAGGTTTTTGTTAATATCGGGATGAATCTGGGAATAATGCCGGTTGCCGGCATCGCCTTGCCTTTTATTTCCTATGGCGGCAGCTCAATCGTGGCACTAATGATTACTTTTGCCTTGATTCCCTGATAATTTTCGGTATAATTAAAAAATGGTAAATTTTGCAGTCGTCAAAACCGGCGGAAAACAATATTTAGTCAAGGAAAACGATACGATTAATGTCGATCGTTTACCGAACAAAGAAAAAGAAACGGTTGAATTACCCGTGTTGGCGATGTTTGATAATGAAGGCAAATCGCTGGAATTGGGGATGCCCACTTTGGCTAAAGGAATTAAGGCAGAAGTCATCAGCCAGGTAAAAGGCGATAAAATCCGGGTGGCGAAGTTCAAAGCGAAAGTTCGCTACCGCAAAGTCCGTGGTTTTCGTCCTAAATTGACACTATTGAAGATATTAAAAATTTCAAACTGAAAATTTAAAATTTAAGTTATGGCACATACAAAAGCGCAAAAAACCGTTCGCGGTAACCGTGATTCCCGCTCGAAAAGACTGGGTGTAAAAGTATTCGGCGGTCAGTTTGTCAATCCGGGCAATGTCATCATTCGCCAGAAGGGGACAAAGGTCAATGCCGGCTTGGGTACCATGCTTTCCCGCGATTTTACGATTCTTGCCCTGAAAAAAGGAAAAGTCAAATTCTTCCAGAAAAAAGGTGAAGCGTATGTGGCGGTTGTATAATTTAATACGTAAACAACATCGACCAGTATATTGACGAAATAAATAGGACGGAGGATTTTTTTGCGAAAGCCAAATTGCTGCAGCATCTCACCCAAGTCGAAAACATCCGCATCATCGATTTGTCCAAAAAATTGGGAATAAAGCCATCATACATTTGCCATATTTTGCGCCTGAACCGGATTCCGGACATCATCATCGACGGCTATTACGGCAAGCAAATTTCGATCAGCCATTTATTTATCATCTCCCGTTTGAAGGATCCCTCGCAAATCATGCAGGTATACGAAAGAATTTTGGCGGATAATTTGACGGTTATCCAGACAGAAGAAGCGGTCCGGGAAAAGTTGCACCAGATAAAAACTGCCGGCAGCCGTTTAACTGCAGACGAAGCGACTCATTATATTGATACAATAAAATCGAAATATAAAAATGCCAGCGGTAAAATTATTCAGACGCGAATCAAAAGCAAGCTGGTAATCGAAGTGAAAGGCGGTCTAGCGGAGACGTCGGGCACGATCAAAAGAATTCTTGATCGGTTAACGCCATGATAGCGGTAAAGGATTGATGATGGCGGTCACTTCATTTACCGGGTAATAGCGGTAAAAAACAACACCGATGACGCTACTTTCCGGTATCGGGCCGAATTCCCGGGAATCGGACGATCGCGGACGGTTGTCTCCCATGACGAAAAGATCGTCGCCGGGAACGGTAAACGGTACGCCTTCCTTGCTGAAACCATCCTGCCAGACATTGGTCGCCGCCGATGTAAATTGTTCGGGAATTTCCTGACCATTGATGTAGACATTGCCGTTTTTGATCATGACCGTATCGCCGGGTAAGCCGATAACCCGTTTGATATATTCGATATCCGGGTTGGACGGTGCTTTAAGGACAATGACATCGCCGCGCTGCGGCCTCCGGAAACGGTAGGTGATACGGCTGGTCAGGATATAATTGCCGTCCTGGAAATTCGGCTCCATCGACGCGCCTTTTACCTGGTTGGGGGTGAGGATAAAGAGATAAATGACAATGAAAATCGAGCCGATGAAAGCGACCGTTTCCAAAATATCCATCACGAAATCGATAATACCTTTAACCAATCTCATAAATTTCATTATACAAGATTTTGTATAATTGTTAGAGTGGGGCAAGTTCAATGATTAAGTGCAACTACCTATAGTAAAATAAGATATGATAAAAGGTAGCTACAAGCACCTAAACGAACATGATCGGGTTCGAATAGAAGTGTATTTAAATGAG